>JAZNCG010000124.1:0-5139 GCA_045587405.1 Ructibacterium sp.
GAGGAAAACATTAAAAAAATATCTATTTATATGGCAGACCAACAGGTTAGTGCTGTTGTGCGTTCCAAAATTTCAAAACGCAAGATAGCTCTTCGCAATGTTGCCGCTTCCGAAACGGAGGTGTATTCATTATGATAGTGCCTATGAAAAAGGTGTCTCTTATTATAAGAGGCAGTGAAAAAGATAAAGCTCTGAAAAAGCTTCGCAGCTTGGGTATTCTCCATATCGAGATAACCGAAGGAACAGGCGAACGCCTTGTAGGTCTTAAAGAACAGGTATCTTTACTTGAAAGTGCTGTCTTTACCATTGGAAAAAAC
Organism: Ructibacterium sp.; assembly: GCA_045587405.1. Classification (GTDB taxonomy): domain Bacteria; phylum Bacillota; class Clostridia; order Monoglobales; family Monoglobaceae; genus Ructibacterium. The sequence continues at coordinate 318 of JAZNCG010000124.1, forward strand.
AAAAATGCTGGGCAAAAGAATGTAAATACTTCAGAAGCATTGACTATCGCAACCGAGGTTAATTCCCTTGATGAAGAGAAAAAACGATGTCAAGCGGAAAAAATTGCTCTTGATGCAGAACTGGATCGTTTAAAAAACTGGGGTGACATTGATCCAAGTGCTTTAAGTGATTTGGAATCAAAAGGTATTGAAATACTCTTTTATGAGATGCCGAAGGCCGAATATGAAAAGCTTTCTGATAATGTTAAAACTGTTAGAATTGATACTACTAAATCTACAGTTAAATTTATGTTGTTTAAATCTAATGATGAGGAAAATGAAAAATTTGTTTCGTCATTAAATGTTTATCGTTTGGCTTTGCCTCAGATGTCTACTGACGAAATGAAACAAAAGATTTCTGAGCTGGATAACCGTATTGCTGAAATAGATGAAATCATTGTATCCCATGCTTGTTATATTAAGAGTATAAAGCAAGCAATTAAAAATGTTGAAAAGGAAATTGAATTTGAAACTTATACTACGGGTATGTCGGATGAAAATTTATCACCTGATAACAAGAAATCCGTCACCGTTGCATATTTCAAAGGATATATTGAGGCAGAAAACCTTGATAAGCTAAAACAGACAGCAGAAAAAAATGCATGGGGAATTCTTGTAGAAGAACCAAGCACAGAGGATAGTGTTCCCACAAAGCTTAAAAACAATAAATTTGTGAGTCTGATTTATCCTTTAACCGACTTTTTGGGAACTGTTCCCGGATATTTTGAGTATGACATTTCGGGTTGGTTTTTAGCTTTTATACTCATATTCTTTGGGATTATTTTCGGTGATGGCGGGTACGGACTGCTTATCTGTGCTATTGCGGCAATCCCTATTATTAAATCGCTTATTGCTAAAAAACAGATTTCGCCCATGTTTTTGCTTGTGGGACTATTCGGTCTCTCAACTGTTCTGTGGGGGACACTTACCTGTACTTGGTTTGGCCTTTCACCGGAGCAGTTACCCGAATGGCTAAAGAGTTTATCCATACCGGTGATTTCAAATGTCTATACCGATAAGATATGGTATCCATTCTGGACAAACGGCACAGCAGGGCTCACTACAGCTCAAAATCTACAGATATTATGTTTTGTTTTCGCCCTTGTTCAGCTGACTGTAGCTCATATTAAATGTGCTATAACAAACAGAAAGTCCCTTAAAGTGATTAGCGACATCGGTTCTGCAATTGAACTTATTGGTATGTTCTATTTGGTGCTCAGTTTTGTAGTAAATGGTGAGGTTTTCAGTTTTGCTTTGGTAATAGGCGGCATTCCTGTGGGAACTATGGCTATTGCCTTTGTCGCTATAGGATTTGTTTTAAGCTTTGTATTTGCAAACTATGAAGGAAGCATTATTAAATCTATACTCGCAAGTCTCACCAATATTGTTTCGGTTTTGCTTGGTATATTTAATCTTTTCAGTGATATTGTTTCCTATATACGCCTTTGGGCTGTTGGTCTTGCGGGTGCAGCAATATCGGCAACTGTAAACGAGCTTGCGGGACCGTTATTTGGCAACTTTATGTTTATGATACTCGCCATTGTTATTTTGGTGTTTGGTCATGGACTAAATATGATATTGAATATATTGTCGGTTGTCGTTCATGGAATTAGACTTAACACATTAGAATTTTCATCCCACTTAGGCATGGCTTGGAGTGGATTTAAATTCAAACCCTTTGAAGAAAAAATTGATTAAAAGGAGAATTATTATGAATTTTGGATTATTAGGTACAGCATTGGTTATGGGCATTGCCGCAATCGGCTCAGCAATTGGTATTGGTATTGCAGGTCAAGCCTCTATTGGAGCATGGAAGAAATGTTATATGGTAAATAAAGCAGCTCCGTTTATTCTTACAGTTTTTGCAGGTGCACCTTTAACACAGACTATTTATGGTTTTCTTTTAATGCAGCAAATGAAGGCATCCTCTGCTGCCCCTGCCTTTTTGCTCGGTCTTGGAATCGCATCCGGTTTGGCAATGGCATTTTCTGCCGTTGCTCAGGGTAAGGCAGGTGCCGCAGGTGCAGATGCTTTAGCTGAAACTGGAAAAGGATTTTCACAGTATATCACCGTTGTCGGTCTTTGTGAAACAGTTGCGTTATTTGCACTCGTTTTCAGTATGGTAGCATTAGGATAATATGAGAAAACAATGGACTAGAGCATCTACAACACATATTATATTATTAAGCTTTTTAATAGCAATATTGATAGGTGCATTATTGCTATCGCTTCCCATAAGTTCAGCTGATGGAAAGGCAAAGCCTTTCCTGGATGCACTTTTCACTGCAACAACTTCCACGTGTGTGACCGGATTGGTAGTGACACCGACTGTTTCTTCCTGGAGTATTTTTGGACAGGCTGTTATTTTGATACTGATTCAGATAGGTGGTCTTGGCGTTATAACAATTATGTCGGGACTTATGATACTTCTGCAAAAGAAAATTGGTATTGGTGACCGATTGCTTTTGCAAGATGCATTTAATCTGAATTCTCTTTCAGGACTTGTTCGTTTTGTTAAGAAGGTTGTCGGCGGAACATTTATCATAGAGGGTATAGGTGCTCTTCTTTATATGATGGTATTTGTACCTCGATTCGGTGCAAAAGGAGTATGGATATCGGTATTTACATCAATATCCGCTTTTTGTAATGCCGGCATTGACATAATTGCCGAAAACAGTCTTTGTGATTATGCACTTAATCCCATTATCAACATAGTTACCAGCAGTTTGATAATCTTAGGAGGCATCGGTTATATTGTTTGGTGGGATGTGCTTAGGGTGCTGAGATTACGAAGAACTAAGAAAGTCAGATTTTTCAGAGATCTTACATTGCACAGCAAAATTGCAATTACTGCAACTTTAATTTTAATTTTAGCTGGTGCAGGATTGATTTTTGCTTTTGAATACAACAATCCACAAACGATTAAGGACTATACACTGCTGCAAAAAATAGAGGTATCGTTGTTTCAATCGGTTACAACAAGAACAGCAGGCTTTGCAACTGTGCCACAGGAAAATCTCACTAATGCATCAGCGTTCGTTTGCTTACTTTTGATGTTTATCGGTGGTTCACCTGTTGGAACGGCCGGTGGTATAAAAACAGTAACTTTTGCAGTACTTGTAGCATCGGCATTCGCATCTGTCCGTAATAAAGAAAAAACGGAGGTGTTCGGCAGACAACTTACAAAACAGGCGGTCAGCAAAGCTGTTGCTGTTACGTGTATGTCTTTTATTATTATGTTCACTTCAACCGTTTTCCTTTCTGCCGTAACAGAAGCAAACGCATTGGATATAATTTACGAAACTGTTAGTGCAACTGCAACAGTAGGACTTACAAGAAATTTTACGGCTTCACATAGCAGTATTGGAAAACTTATTATTATTGTAACGATGTATCTTGGCAGAGTAGGTCCCATTTCGTTAGCTGTTGCATTTAAGCGAGGCAAAGATAATCAAAACATTATAAGAAACCCAATCGAAGAAATTAGTGTTGGGTAGAGAGGAAAATTTATATGAGTATCCATAAAACATATGCTGTGCTAGGTCTTGGCAGATACGGAAAAGCAGTTGCAGAAGAGCTTGTGAAGAGTGGCGCCGAAGTATTGGCTGTAGATATTGATCAAAACAATGTTAACAACGCTATTGAAACAATTCCTGTTTGTAAATGTGCAGATATTACCGAGCCGGAAACAATAAAAAGACTTGGAATATCCAACATTGATGTTGTAATTGTTGCTATGGCAAATAATCTTGAAGCAAGCGTTATGGCAGTTATGCTTTGCAAAGAAGCAGGTGTTTCGACTGTTATAGCCAAATGCAGAAATGAAATGCACCAAAAGATACTCAGACGTATAGGTGCAGACAAGGTAATTATACCTGAAAAAGAGTCAGGAACGAGACTTGCTAAAAACTTGCTTACATCCGGTTTTTCGGAAATGATAGAGCTTTCTGATGAGGTGTCTATGGTAGAGTTAGATGTGAAAGATGAATGGGATGGTAAGACATTAATAGAACTGGGTTTGAGAAAAAAATATTCTATCAATGTAGTTGCAATAAAAAACAATGGCAAAATCAGTACAACAGTTGATCCGACACTTCCACTTGAAAAAGGAATGCAACTTATAGTTATTGCCAACACAATCAAATTACAAAAATTAAAATAATGGTTGAAAAGAGAATACGATGATAAAACAAAATAAATATAAGATGATTATTTCCGCCATAATTACATTGTTACCGATGATTTTCGGATTTATTGTATGGGACAGACTTCCGGAGAATATAGCAACAAGCTTTGGGTGGAATGGTGAAATTACAGGTTATAGCAGTAAAATGTTTGCAGTTGTCGGACTCCCTGCTATATTGACTTTTGTAAATTGGGTATGTATTATTGCTACAAGCGCCGATCCAAGAAGAAAAAATATTGATAATAAAATATTTTCTATTATTATAAGCATAGTTCCTGTTTGCTCTTTGATATGCGGAGTTTGTATCTATGGTAATGCATTGGGATACAAAGTAAATGTTGAAAACATTATGCCCGTTTTTGTAGGAGTTATAATTTTAGTTCTCGGCTTTATTCTTCCGAAGTGCAAACAAAACTATACTGTTGGTATCAAACTGCCCTGGACATTGCATGATGAAGAGAATTGGGATAAGACACATAAACTTGCAGGAAAGCTTTGGATTATCGGTGGTATCGTAATGACAATAGCCGGACTATTGGATTTTACAATTTTATTTATGATTATTATTTTTGCGATTGTAATTATTCCGATCATATA
>JAZNCG010000125.1:0-11941 GCA_045587405.1 Ructibacterium sp.
GGTCACCCTGCGTATAGGGATTAAAAATTGTCAGACATTAAATAAATTGATTTTTTTTATTATATGTGGTAAAATGATTTCATCGAAGATGAAATCAGCGATATAAATTCCTGAAGGAATTTGCGATATACCTTCGGTGCGATATATTACTTTGTAATGCGATATATTTTTGAATATCCTCGCCATAGGCGAGATATGTCAAAAATGAGATAAAGGAATTTAATACGAGCTTGCGAGTATCAAGGTTCTCCGAAATATAGAAATCTTTGATTTCGTTATATTTCGTGAGGTTCTTATATCATATCGCAACGGAGCAAAGCGGAGTTATATCGTATTTGTAAAACAAATATATCGCACGAGCGTGAGCGAGTACATCGCTAAAATGTTAGCATCTAAATCGTTCGCTGATTTTATAATCATAGTGAGCACTGAAATGGACAAATTTAGTTATTGACAAGAAGGGATAGATATGACAGTAAAGTACGGCAGAAAACAACACAGACAAAACAATATCATTTATACCATTATCGCAGCAATCCTTTTGTTTGTAGTGTTTATAACTATGGTAAGTTATTTTTACAATGCCGCTGAAGATGAGGCCTATGAAACTCTACATATACAAACAAAACAGATTAAAGATGACATGGAGCTTCAATTATTATCTGACCGTGAGAATCTTGCTACCATGGCAAATTTTGCTGCAAAACTTTATAGTGACGGTGAGAGCTTTAACTTAATGTTTGACTCCTTTAAGTCCATAGGTCTTATTGAAAACATCGGTATACTTATGCCGGACAATACCTTTGTAACAAAAGCAGGCTCTATAGACCTTAACGGCAAAATCTCCTTTGAAGAGGAAAAGGCTAAAGGCGAATACATAAGCGGAAGAGTCAAAGACATCACAAGGGAAAACTATGAAATTATAAGAAGTGCTGTTCCAATCAAATCAGACGGCAATACTGTGGGTATTTTATACGGCGTTATAAAGCTTGATGTTCTCGAAAATAAATATAACAATATGGCAAAAGAGCTTGATGCTCAGCTCTTCGTTCATGACACTAAAACAGGAAACTTTGTTATAGATACAATTCAGGAGGAGTTTGGAAACATCTCCATCTTTAAGGGCCGCGAATATACCGAGGGCTATTCCTACGAACAGATGATGCGAAGCGATAAAGGCTACACATCGTTTAAATCGATACTTACAGGCGAGCAGCTTTATGTGCATTATTCTATACTTGAGGGAATTGATTGGAAAATAACGCTTGCAAGGTACGAGTCTCAGGTATTTGCAAAAACACATATAATATCAAGACTACTGCTTGTTTCATTCATCACGATATTACTCATTATGGCTTTGTATATTATGATTTTGATGCACAGCGAAAAACAAAGAAGCATGGTGACAGAATGTGCATCAAAAATCAGGAAGCTGCTCTTAGAAATCAATCAGCAGCAAAATAGTATTACTGAGGCGTTAGAAAAAATTGTTGCATTTGCAAAATCACGCTCGGCTATATTTTTTGATGCTGACGGAGAGGATCATAATTTTGCTCTGCCTTCACGTCTTGAAGAGATTCTTTCCGGCGAGGACAGAAGATACTTTATAGCAGAGATTCTTCGCTATGCTGCAGAACTTCACGAGGCAAACAACATGGCCGTAAGCCTTATGTACATTACACCAAACAACCATCTTGTGAAAACAAATCCTGATTTTTATGATTTCTTGAAAAAACATAAAATTTCAGAAGTTTCCTTTGCAAGTGTAGTTGACAAAAATAATCATACCGCCATACTTGGTGTTGTTAATTCCAAAAATGGTAGAACAACCAGACTTCTTTTAGAAGATATTGCTGTTTGTTTTTCTATTGCAATTTACAACAAAAAGCATTTAAACAAAACAGAGATTGCGGCAACAACTGACTCACTTACAGGTGTGTCAAACCGTGTTACCTATAAAAAAGACCTTTTAATATTTGACGAAGAAAAACCCTATGAATTTTCTTGCGTTTATATCGATGTGAATGAATTGCACCTTCGTAACAATAAATATGGTCATGCCGCAGGCGATGAAATGCTTTTATATATTGCCAACACCTTAAAGGAAGTATTCTACGGCCATAAGATATACAGAATGGGCGGAGATGAATTTTTGGTGTTTGCCCAGAACACCCCTCAGGATGTTATAAAAAGAGGCATTGATATGCTGACAAAACAGCTTGAGCCGATGGACTACCATGTTGCAGTTGGTATGTCTTACAGAACGCAGAACGTGGACACCGAGGAAATGGTGAGAGAAGCCGAGGTCAGAATGTACGAGGCAAAAGCACAGTATTATCAGGATAAGGAAAACAAGAATTCTTTAAGTGCAAGTGATAAAGGATATGTTCACACAAAGACAGGTATCTTAGAAATTGATGCGATGATTTCTATTCTAAATGAAAAATACAACGGAATATACCGTGTATCTTTAGATACAGATAAAGCACATCGTATTTTAATGCCTGCTTACCTTGGATATAATGAAAATGAGGAACATTTTTCTGCTCTTTTGACCAAATATATAGATGATTCTGTTGCACCCGAGTTTCACAGAGCGATGACGAACTTTTTAAATTATGGTGCACTGAAAAGACAATTTTTGGAAGGCAAGATACCGAAAATCACATATAAAAAGACAAACGGAGACGCTGTAACATTAAGTGTTTACAGGCTAAGTGCTGAAGAACTCACAGTAAGCAATACACTTTGGGTTTTTGCCAGAGATTAAAAAGTTGTTTGACAAAATCAGTTCATTGTGGTAAAATAATAGAAGTTTAATATTTAGCAAAATCGGCGAAAGTCGGTGACGCAAAGCAAAGAGGCTAAGGTTAAAAACTAAGTTTTAAACTATGCCAGTCCAGCTGCAATGATAAAGGTCTTTTAAGACTTTCTATTGTTGCAGCTTTTGTTTTGTGCGGAGGGGTTTTATGAATATTGTAACGAGAGAGGAAAAGAAATTCTTAATCAGTCTTGAGGAATTTCGAAATAAATCACATTATCTTGACCGTCTTATGATACAAGATGAACATAATGGGATAGACGGATACATAATAAGGTCGTTGTATTTTGATACGGTGTATGATGACGATTTTTTCGAAAAGCTGGAAGGCGTTGAAACCAGACGAAAAATAAGGCTTAGAATTTATGATCCGAAAAGCGATTATGCTATGCTTGAAATGAAACAAAAGCAAGGGGCTTCACAGAAAAAGCGCTCTCTTCGTATGACAAAAGCGGATGCAGAAGCACTAATAAAAGGAAAATACGATGTTCTTCTGAATTACGAAGAGGATTTTGCAAGAGAATGTTACGGTCTTATGCATTATAAGTGCTACAGACCGAAAACTATCGTACAGTACAACCGAAAAGCATATATTGCGAAAGAAAATAAAATCAGAATTACATTTGACAATAATATTGTGGCAACGGAAAGCTCTTTTGATTTGTTTTCAGAAAATCTTGTGATGTATCCGGTGCTTGACAAATTCAATGTGGTACTTGAAGTGAAATTTAACGGATTTCTGCTTGATTATATCAGGCAGTTCATTAACAGCATCAATAAAAGCGAACTATCGGTAAGTAAATACGCTTTGTCAAGAGGGCAAAGTTACAGTGAATCTTGATAGGAGGCATAATGATAAAATGAAAAAAATTATAGCAGTACTTTTTCTTTTCTTAAGTTTAAGTTTTTCATCCGCAGTATATGCATGGGATATTGAAAGTGTAACATGGCAGGACGCCGGAAATGCCGTTCTTATATGGGAGGAAAGCGATAACTGCAGTTACAAGGTTTATCGAAGCAGTACCAAAGACGGCAGTTATGAATATATAGGCGAGACTAAAGCGGGCTCTTTTAGAGATGACAGTGTGTCATATCCCGATACATACTACTACAAAGTTGAAAAAATAGCATCAAGCCTTAAGGTGGGTGAATTATCTGAGCCGATGGCAACAGGTACAAATCCGCAAAAAATATTATCGGTAAGTGTTATTATGTATCATAATTTTGTATCTGAGGAGGATATGGCCTCTGGTGTTGAATTTGAAGAGTATTCCTTAAAACCTGAGGATTTTGAAAAAGACCTGGTATGGCTGCGTGATAATGGGTATATGACAATTACATCAAAGGATCTTATCGAGTATCTTGAAGGTAAAAAGTCCCTGCCGGCAAAGGCGGTTATCATATCCATTGATGATGGTAGCTATGGTGTATATAAAAATGCCTGGCCCATCTTGAAAAAATACAATATAAAAGCTGATTTTAATGTTATCGGTGCACAGATTGACGAAACTTGGGAAAAGCTTTCAGTCGGTGGAACACGCTTGGGTGATGCAGCGCCATATTGTACGTGGGAAGAACTTACCGAAATGTCGGAAAGCGGAGAAATCAATGTTTGTTCACACACCTATGGGATGCATGTCTATGACAAAGAAAACCGTATCGGTATGAGTATGATGGAAAACGAAACGGACGAAGAATTTGCAGAGGCAGTAAAAAAAGATTACGAACTTTCTGTAAGTTGCATTGAGGGATGGACTGGAAAAACTCCTGAGACTGTTGCATATCCGTATTCAAAAAGAAGCTCTGCCTCAGACCGCATAGTTCTTTCAAACACAGGATATAAAATCCTGATGGCAGGAGACGGTGCCAGAGGAACGGTTGGCAATTACTTTGTTGATGGTTGCGACTTTGCTCATCAGCTGACGATGATGAGCAGACCTTGTAGAATGGACGGTACCCCCATTGAATATTATCTAAATCGGATATATGAAGAAGACGGCAAAAACGGTGTTAATATTTTTAAAGAGCCGCTCTCGCTTTCTAACAGTGAAAAAATTGCTGCTGATTATAAAATATTTGATGATGTTAAGGGCAATACCTGGTATGCCGGCAGTGTGTACTATGCCTATGCAAACAAGCTGATGAAAGGTGTTTCTTATAAAGAATTTTTACCTGAAGAAAACATCAGCCGTGCAATGGCTGTAACCTTGCTGCATAGGTTGGCAGATGTTCCTAAAGTGAATAGTAACGCATCTTTTTCCGATATTAAGAACACTGATTGGTATTTTGATGCGGCTTTGTGGGCAAATGAAAATGACATCTTAGAAGGTTTTGATGACAAAACCTTCAGACCTTATGACACACTTAGCAGAGAGAAGCTTGCACAGGCAATGTACCGCTGTGCACAATATATGAAAGCTGATACATCAAAGCGTGCAGAAATCAATTCATTTGTTGATGTCGAGAAAATTTCGCCACAGAACATTGAAGCTGTAAAATGGTGCGTTGCAAATGGTATTTTACGCGGTAACGCAGACGGAAGCTTTAATCCGAAAGGAAATGTTACCCGTGCACAAATGGCAACAATTCTACAGAATTGGATTTGTGAATTTGCAGTTAATCAATAAATGTGTATAAGGAGATAAATGAATGAGAAGTCAAATTTTTAATCTGATAAAGGACCAAACAACACTTTCATGGGAACAGATTGCCGCTAATATTTTAGTTGCAGGAATTTTGGGGTTTTTAATTTTTATATCCTATATGATTTCCCACAGAGGAACTATTTACAGTAAAAAGTTTAATGTATCACTAATTGTTTTGACAGTGCTTACCTCAATGGTGATGACAGTTATAGGAAACAATGTGGCACTTTCCCTTGGTATGGTAGGTGCACTTTCCATTGTTCGTTTCAGAACCGCAATAAAGGATTCAAGAGATACTGTTTACATATTTTGGACAATAATTGTAGGTATATGTTGCGGTGTAGGTGATTTTGTTGTAGCAGGTATCGGCAGTGCCTTTGTATTCGTGATTTTGCTTGCTTTGGGTGCAATCAAGAACAACAATCGTATGCTTGTTATTATCAGAGGTAGCCGCACAAAAGAGGCGCCTATTTCTGCCGTAATGTTTAAGTTTTTTTGCGGCAAGGCGAATATGCGTGTTAAAAATTCAACAGATAGTTCGATTGAGTTTATCTACGAAATAACAGCAAATATGCTGCAAAAGGCAGAAAGAAAGAATAACATCGGCATTTGCGATGAGATTTATAAAATCGGTAATATTGAATATGTAAATACCGTTATGCAAAATGATGAAATTTCAAACTAACTTAGGAGGAACCAAGGTTGAAATACAAAATAATCGGCTTATCTGTCACAGCCTTGGTGCTTTTGGCGGTAACCTTAGTAAGTCTTATGATGCCGACCGATAACGGCAAAAGATATATTGAACATATAGATAATGCGATAAAAGAACAATGCGCTGAGCATACAAACGGAGAAATATGCACACACCTTCCTATTATTAAAATCGATACCGCAGGATTTGAAATTCCCGGAAAGCCCATACATAGTGCAGATGGTCAAATCATTTATACTCTTGCCGCAGACGGAACCACTACTATAAAGGCAAATCTTAGTGTGATAGATAATAACGGAAAGCACAATCATATTGCAGATAATCCGTCAAGTACAAACGAAATACTTATCAGAGTAAGAGGTCACTCATCAAGACAATTTGAAAAACCAAATTATTTTATTAAGTTTGTAAATCCTGACGGAACTAATAATTCTCAGGAGTTTCTCGGAATGGAAGCACATCACGAATGGGCACTTCACGGGCCATATCTTGACAAAAGTCTTATCCGCAATTATATGTGGTATAATATTGCAGGTGAGATTATGGAATACAGTCCGAATGTACGGTATTTTGAACTTATTTTAAATGGCGAATACAGAGGACTTTATCTTGCAACAGAAACCATAACTGCAGGAAAGCTTGGTGCAAGACTTGAGCTTTCGGTAAATAAAAAGGATAATACCTTCTCAGGCTATGCACTAAGGCTTGACTGGGGAGACACAGAAGAAGAAAATAAGCTCTATCCTTTTGCAAATTACACACTTCGTGCAAAAACTCAGCACGAACTCGTTTATCCCGGCACAAAGAATATTACACCGGAGCTTAAAGAAGGCATAAAAAACGAGTTTTCGCAATTTGAAAAGGCACTTTATTCGTACGATTATAACAATAAAGACCATGGATACGAAAACTATATTGATGTGAAGTCTTTTGCGGACTATTTCCTAATAAATGAGCTTACATGCAACTATGATGCCGGCTCGCTCTCTACATACATTTACAAAGACATTGACGGCAAATACAAAATGTGCGTATGGGATTTCAACTCAGCTTGTGATTTTTATCAAGAAAGCGAAATGCCCACAGAAACATTTCGATTGCACAATGGGCTTTGGTACAGAATGCTGTTTATGGACAGTGGCTTTACTGACACAGTTATAAAGCGATACTATGAGCTTCGGAAAACGTATTTCTCAAAAGACTATTTGTTTGGGTTTATTGATGAAACCGTAGCTTATCTTGGCGACTCTATAGACCGAAACTATGAAAAATGGGGTTATACATTTACAGAAGAATATGATCTGCTTTACCCCCACGAACGAAATGTAAGAACTTATGAAGAGTCTGTAGAGCAGATTAAGGATTTTTTGTCAAAAAGACTTAAGTTTATGGATGAAAATATAGAATCTCTCAGACAGTACAGTGCTGAGTCAAAAACAAAGAAATATAATGAGGTTTCAGATTAATGTAAAAAGGAGGTACAGGTTTTGAAAAAGTTTATAATTACAGTATCAGCAATTATACTTGTACTTCTTGTACTTGACTTTGTTTATTTTCATATGGGCATCTATTTTGATTTTGAAAAACCAAAGCCGGTAGAATATTTTATGAAAGCCCAGGACAAAGAAATATATATGGACCGTGGCGGTGAGTACGAACCCTTTGAGATACGAGGAGTAAATATGGGTTCTGGCTTGCCCGGTGAATGGGCAACAAACTTTGCTGTAGACAAGGAAACATATAAACGCTGGTTTAAATATATTCAGGAAATGGGTGCTAATACCATTCGCGTATATACAATACAAAATGATACTTTTTATAACGCCTTTTATGAATATAACGAGGATAACGAAAATCCCCTTTATATAATTCACGGTGTATGGGTTAACGATTATATTCAAAATTCACACCGTGATGCTTACAGTCAAGAGTTTTACGATACTTTTTTAGATAACAGCAAGATAATGATTGATGTTATTCATGGTAACCGAAAGTTAAATCTTGGCAGAGTGGCAAGTGCAGGGCATGGAACCTACCGTAAAGATATTTCAGATTGGGTTATAGGATACATATTAGGCGTTGAATGGGATGATTTAACAGTTGCATATACTGATGACTTATATAAAGGCAAGGAAGGTTATTCTTCGTATAACGGGAAGTTTTTGTACACCACACCTGATGCTACGCCTTTTGAAACGATGCTAACAATGGTTGGCGATGCAGTTATAGAATATGAAACACAAAGGTATGGTGAGCAAAGACTTTTGGCGTTTTCTAACTGGCCTACAACCGACCCCTTTGAGTATCCTGAGCTTATAAAGAATTTCTTTTTGAAGTGTGCGTATGTTGATGTTGAGCATATAAAACATACCGATAAGTTCTTGCCGGGACAGTTTGCATCATACCATGTTTATCCGTACTATCCGTACTATTTAAGCTTTGCCGAGGATTGGTCGGTATTTGGACTTGAATCAAAGGAAAATTATAGAGATGAGCAAGGCAGAATCAATGCATATCGAGCATATCTAAAGATGCTTACAAATCATCACACAATCCCAGTTGTAATATCTGAGTTTGGTGTTTCCACAGGGCGAGGAATGGCACAGATTGACAAAGACACCGGCAGAAATCAGGGTAACACATCAGAACAAGCACAGGGACAGGCACTGATTGATTGCTGGAATGATATTAAGGCTGTTGGTTGTAACGGTGGTTGCGTTTTCACATGGCAGGATGAGTGGTTTAAACGCACATGGAATACAATGCACGCAGTAAACTTAACAAGAACGGCATACTGGTCGGATTATCAGACCAATGAGCAGTATTTTGGCCTTTTGTCTTTTGATCCGGGAAAAGAAAAATCCGTTTGCTATGTGGACGGGGACATTTCAGAATGGACTGGCGAAGATAAGATTATAAGCGGTAAGCAAGAGCTTTCAGTAAAATATGACGAAAAGTTTATATACTTTCTCGTAAAAAAAGAAAATCTTGATTTTGAAAACGAAACGATATATATCCCTCTTGATATTACTCCAAAAAGCGGAAGTAATTACTGCGAAAATTACAATATAAAATTTGACAGAGATGTGGACTTTGTTATTGTAATAAATGGAAAGGATAATAGCCGGGTTCAGGTGCAGGCGCGTTATGAGGCCTTGAGGTCAACTTATGCAGAGGATATCCATAAGGTTAATACATATCTTAAAGGTAATATTCCCGATAAAAACTCACCAAAGTTTGTAAATATCGATTTAATACTTCGTACAGCTATGGCTCTAACACCTGATAATAAAGAAACCGTAGCAGAGTCTTACGAAACAGGAAAGCTTTTATATGGGAACGCCAACCCTGAAAGTTTAGACTTTAATTCCCTTGCAGATTTTATTGCAAAAGGAGATTATGTGGAAATTAAACTACCTTGGCAACTTCTCAATTTCGGAGATCCGTCTAAAATGCAGATTCACGATGATTATTATGACGGAAACTTTGGGATTGAATATATCGAAATCGATGAGATGTATTTAGGTTTAGGAAACGGACAGGAAAGAATGAAGCTTGAAAAGATTGAGCTTCATGGCTGGGGTAATAAAGTGACATATCACGAAAGATTAAAAAGCTCATATTACATAATGCAGGATTTATGGAAAGCGGGTGAATGAAAGTGAAAATAGAAATAATGATTTATGCTTATATCGCAATATGCGTTAGTATGATTTGCTATAACATTGTCTATGTTTTTATTTTAAGGCATCGTGAAAAAGCACTTAGCACCAATTCTGCAAAACTTGAAAAAGTGATTTTAGAGCAGCTAGAAAGAATAAAGTCAGGCGGCGAGGTTTTGGAAAGTCACAAAGAGTTTTTAAAAAAATCTCTTGGGAGGACCGCCGGTATTACTGCTTTTGACAAGGCACTTGATAACATATTCAAAATTCAGCCGGAAGAGTGCGAAGAATACTTAATGCAAACTTACTGCGTATTTGAGTATTTAACACATAAGTATATCAGCAAGGATACAATTAAAATTGCATATTTTCCGTACATACTGCAAAAATACAACATTTTACAGCATGACGAGGAAGGCAAGCTTACGGATGTTTTATTAGAGCTATTAAGTTCCGTAAATGTTTATTGCAGAGAAAATACACTTAAGGCAATTTATAGTATTAAGAATCCCAAAATTGTCGTTTCGGCTCTTAAAGTTATTGATAAAAATATATCCTTTCATCACCCAAAACTTATTTGTGACGGACTTTTGAATTACAAGGGAGATAAAGAAAACTTAAAAGAAATGCTTTTTGAAAGCTTTAACGCATATTCCGCCGGAATGAAACTTAATATTTTAAACTTCTTCAGGTTTGGCAATATCCGCTGCGACAAAGAAATGATGGGCTTTTTAACAAACGAGAAGGAAGAGAGTGAGCTTAGGTTTTCAGCAATCCGATATTTTGAAAAATTCCCGAATAATGAGGCTGAGAGCGTTATTCAGGCTATTGCAGAAAATTTGGAAGGTCGCACATGGGAATATCAGGCGATTGCATCATCAGCACTTAAATCATATCCCGGTGATGTGACATTTAGAATTTTAGTCGAAAACCTTTCAAGTTCCAATTGGCACATAAGACAAAATAGTGCAATAAGCCTTGAAAGACAAGGATATACATATCACGATCTTATCAGTGTTTTTGACGGTAATGACAGATTTGCCAGAGAAATTATGCGCTACCGTCTTGATAAGAGGAACACCGAAAAAGAGGCGGTGAAAGCATAATGGAAATGGAAACAATAAAAAACATTTTCGACATTATAAGTGTTTGCTTTGTTGTTTACTTAATAGGCTACTCTACATTTTTGTTCTTATCGGTGGTTGTGGGAGCATCAACTCTTTATAAAAAGAAGATGCAGGACAGACTGATGAATAAATTTTCTGACAACTATTTCGTTCCTATAACCATTGTTGTTCCGGCGTATAACGAAGAGGTAACAGTTGTTCAGACAGTCAAATCCCTGCTTTCCCTCGACTACAAACTCTATGAGATTGTAGTGGTAGATGATGGTTCAAAGGATGAAACTTCAAAGGTGCTGATTGAAGCATATAATATGCATCCTGTAAGACGCCCGCTTCACAGAAGTATAGCGTGTCATCCGGAAGAATTTATTTACGAATCCCACGAGCAAAAGGTACCGCTTACTTTAATACGAAAGAAAAACGGTGGTAAAGCCGATGCGCTCAATATGGGTATCAATGCCGCACAATATCCATATTTTATCTGTATGGATGCAGATTCGGTTTTGCAGTATGATTCCCTTAAAAAAATCGTAATTCCCGTTTTGGAAGAAGAAAATGTTGTTGCGGTAGGCGGAACGGTAAGACCTTGTAACGATGTAACACTTAAAGATGGAAGGGTTATAAAATACAGATTGCCCAAAAACATTTTAGCTTGTATGCAGCTACTCGAATATGACCGTTCCTTCTTGGCATCAAGGATTTTATTTGACCATTTTAACGGCTCCCTCATTATTTCGGGAGCATTTGGGATGTTTAAAAAAGAAACGGTTATTGCTGCAGGTGGATATGACCACGGTACAATGGGCGAAGATATGGAACTTGTGGTAAAGCTCCATTCCTACTGCCTTACAAACAAAACCCCATATTCTATTAAATATGCAACCGATGCAGTTTGTTGGACGCAGGTGCCTGAAAAGCTCCGAGATTTGAAAAAGCAGAGAAAGTGTTGGCATCTTGGGCTTTTCCAGACAATG
>JAZNCG010000126.1:0-7339 GCA_045587405.1 Ructibacterium sp.
GGGGTATTTATTTTAAATTGACAGCAGAATGTATTTATTGTATAATAAATTTGACCAAGAGGTGTAATAACAATGGTAAAATAGTACCAAAAAATGTACGTCCCCAAATGGCAAATGGCCCAAATGGCCCTAGATACTATAAAATCAATATACTGGGGTTGGTATATTATTTTTCCAGAAAGTGTACGCTATGTTAAAAGCGTACTACTCTGAAAATGCTTTGTAGAGAAGTATATTGATTAGTGTCTAGCAGCCTATCATTCAGGGTTATGTGCGTTTTTAGTGCATCACTCTGCAATATGGGTGGTGCATTTTTTATTATATTTTATTGGTTAATAAACCAGAAAGATGATTTTATGAAAAATTTGTTATCAATTATTTTAAGCGCAGTTATGATGTTATCAATATCTACATCAGTATTTGCAGCTAATGGTGATATTGCGGGACATATCTATTCAACAGACATTCGTGCATATATAAACGATGTTGAAGTTGAATCTTATAACATAGGTGGAAAAACAGCCGTAGTTATAGAATATATATTGAGAGAAAACAATCATCAATATATCTATGATGATTCAACCCGTACATTAAAGTTCTTTTCATTGAATCCAGATTATCTTGTAGAGGAAAATGCTCAAAACAAAGCAAAACCCGGCAGAGTTATAGGAAATATATATGAAACAGACATTAAAACATCGGTTTATGATGTGGTTATCCCTACATATAACATAGGCGGGAAAACCGCTGTTGCAATAGAGGACTTGGGCTATGATAATGCATTTTCGCCCATTGGAGGAAAATTCATTTGGAATGAAAAAGAACGCACAATAAGCCTTGAGTTTTTGTATGACAATTTTATCAACCTTTCTCCTGATAGAAATATTGAAATTATCGCAAACGAAACTATGACAGAAGCCGAGGCTGCATTTGAAGAGGTGTTGCATTGTGGCGGAATGCAAGAAATTTATAAATTTCCTGAATATGTAACAGATGATGCGGATATTGAAGTTATAATGCCAATAAAAGCCAATGGTGAAACAATAGGATATTATTTTCGCAAGACATTAGCGGATAATAGTTTCAACGCTTTTGCATACTGGTATCCGGAAAAAGTTGAAGAAGCGGAAAATGATAATTACAAACCATATCCGTACACAACAAGAGAGGATACTATATCTCATTTTCTGAATTATCACAGTGTTGGAGGACCAAGAGAACGGTTTGACACAGACGATTATTCCTTTGTCTATATATCGGTGGCAGGAACCTCATGGACATCATATAATCTTCTACAGGTTTTTAATGACGGGACTTATATTGATTATGCTGATGAAATCGCAACGAGAAACCGTTCACCGCAAAACTTAGTTGTTGATAGAGAAAATGAAAAAGTTACATTTAAGCATGTTGACCGATATACTCGTGAATGGTTTACCGATTACGAGATTGACCTTAAAAAAGGTAAAATAAAAGCAATCAACAATCTTGAAACGGACATAGGAACAGGCACGGCAGACGGTCAGCCACACATATCTAGACAAATCGAATCAAGAGGCGAACAATATGAGTATATGCTTGTTTCAGGTGAAGACGAAAAACTTGTTGAAGGTTTTTATGCACACGAATATTATTATGCAGATATGCTTCCTCTTAAAGAAACTTTTGACTTTTTTAATATCAAGTATTCGTTTGAAAATGATGTTTTGAGTATTGACAATAACGAGGCAAGGACATTTGGATTTAAAAAGACAGATAACAAAATTGATATTTTGGGTGAAAATCCCATTGACTATCTTCAAGTTGATATGGTCTTATTGAATGGCGAAGAAACACAAATAACATTTCCATACATAAGCGGCCATTTTGACAATACAAACTACGGTCGAGCTGAGGCGAAACCTTATGTATGCAACGGTAAAGTGTACATAAATGCGAGTTTTATAACTTGGCTATATGACAAGGATAGTGTATGAAAAAATACTATCCATCATCTTATGAATTACAATGTTTCTACAGAACATAAATAACAATAATTAGCAAAAAAGAACAGGCAAGTCAAGGGTGAATACACGAGCTATGCTCGCCCTTGACAAACCTGTCCTTTTTCGCAGTATGTCGGTTAAGGGGATTTAAGCCGAAAAACGGACTTGAAATCCCCTTTTTCAAAAAGTGTTGATTTTTAGATTTTGTGGAACGATAGAAGCCCATTTTTGAGGTTTTGAATATAAAACCATTACCTTGTCAGTTTCAGACTTTGAAAACCGCTAAAATAGGGCATTTTTTAACCCCTATTGCATTACATTTTACCCCATATATGAGAAAAAGCACACCGCATTGTAATTTGCGATATGCGGCGTGCTATCGATATTCCGACAAAATTCTTGCATTTTCTGTCAAACTGTGTTAAAACATCAATGTTGGAGAAATCCAACCTAATACTGGGCAAGTTCGAGGGCGGTTAGCCACCTTTTTAATTCTGCTGATTTCAGCAGGGATTGGGGGTGGTTTTATGGGAAATGAATACATAATTTATTTTATGATTGTTCTATTACTTCTTGTAATAACCATAAAAAAATAACTGCTCCTCCCGTCAAGTTGTAGCAGTTATTTTTACTGTTTTTCTTGGCTAACCGCTTTGCGGTCTTGCCCTTTATCTGTCTATATTATAATCTAAATATTTGATTTTGTCAATAAAAATTACGAAAAAAGCTATGTAAACGAAAATTTCGTCTGCATAGCTTTTGTTTTTTGCAACCCTTTGACAGACCGTCAATACCTATACTGTTTTACCCCGGACTGTCGAATGTGACCTTTTTTATGATATCTAACTTTGCTAAAGTAAAATAATTTGAAACAACTACTATAATTGCATCTTAAACCAGAATTGGATAGCTCCATAAAATTCTTATAATTTTATCTCTCATTTTCCTATTTCCGCCTCGTCTATTTTACCAGTTCTGCAATATCCTTCTTTACCAATTCCGACAATTCCTCTGCCTCTTCCTTGGTATCTCCTTTTAATAAACAATAGAGTTTAATTTTAGGTTCAGTTCCCGAGGGACGAATAATAAAATTATTATTGTCCTCTAATTCAAGGTATATTACATTGGATTTAGGAAGTAAAATCTTTTCGGTTTTGCCAGTCTTTAAATCTGTTCTGGTTGAAGATAGATAATCTCTGATTGCAACTACATTTTTGCCTGCTACCTTCTTAGGGGGATTATTTCTCACATTTTCCATAATAGTCCTAATTTTTTCAAGTCCCTCTATGCCCTCCATAGTAACAGACTCAACTTGTTCTCTGTAATATCCGTACTTTTTATAGATATTGTCCATCTGCTCAAAAACCGAGCTTCCTTTTTCCTGATAATAAAGCGCCATCTCCGCAATAAGCATTGTTGCAACAACAGCATCCTTATCTCGCGCATAGGTTCCCTTTAAATATCCATAGCTCTCTTCAAATCCAAATATATATGTACCAACACCTGTTTCTTCAGACTCTTTTATTTTCTCTCCGATGAACTTAAAGCCCGTTAAAACTTCTTTCATTTCTATTCCATAATTTTCACACATAGCCTTGATAATATTTGAAGTTACTATTGTTTTAACAACATATCCATCCTTTGGAATGTTATCTTTTTCTTTTAAACTGCTTAGGATATATTCTGTAAGAAGAGCACCTACCTGATTTCCCGTAAATGTTACATACTCTCCCTTTTCATTCTTAACCAAAATTCCCACTCTGTCAGAATCAGGGTCTGTACCTACTATAAGATCTGCCCCACATTCCTTTGCGTACTCAATGGCAAGAACAAAACCCTCTTTATTTTCTGGGTTTGGCGATGCAACTGTTGGGAAATTACCATCAGGCATTTCTTGTTCTTTAACTACAATAACATTGTTAAAACCCATTCTTTTAAGTATCTTCCTTACAGGCTTATTCCCCGCTCCGTGAAATGGAGTATATACAAACTTTAAAGAATCCCCTTTTGCCTTTGCAAGCTCCGGATTAATGCTTTGAGCCTGAACGCAATCCAAATACGCTTCTTCAACCTCGTCACCTATAAGCACTATTAACCCATCTGCAACCGCCTTTTCATAATCACAATGCTTAACATCTGTAAACATATTGGTCTTTTCTATCTCATCCAATACAATCTCTGCAAGCTCCGGATTCAACTGCGCTCCGTCTGCCCCATAGGCTTTGTAGCCATTGTATTTGGCAGGGTTATGACTAGCTGTTACCGCAATTCCCGCTGTTGTATTTTTATACTTAACTGTAAAAGAAAGCTCAGGAACAGGCTTTAATTCCTCAAAAAGATAAACCTTTATCCCGTTTGCCGCAAGAACATTCGCTGCTTCCTTTGCAAAAACATCCGACAAATTTCGGCTGTCATAGGCAATCGCAACACTAAGTTCTGCATCCCTTGGATTTGTTTTAATCAATTGATTGGCAAGACCTTGGGTTGCTTGCCCAACCACATATGTATTCATTCTGTTAGGGCCCGCGCCTATAACTCCTCTCAGTCCCGCTGTTCCAAATTCCAGCGACCGATAAAATCTGTCCTTAATTTCTGCATCATCATTTGCAATACTTTGAAGTTCTGCAACTGTTTTTTCATCTGCATTATCAAGCCATAATTGATATTCTTTTATATAATCCATTCCTGACTCCCCTTTCTTATACTACTCATTATACTATATTTCCCATGCAAAAACAAGATAAATTTATTGATACCAATGTCTAAGAAAATTGATAAAACGACAAATCTTGCCTATTAATCCACCTTGAATCCCGACGCAGTTCAAACAGGAACCGATTTATCATATCTCCTTATTAAAACAGACCAAATTTCTGTTTTAACTACTTTTACAATATTTTATTTGGTTTGCGTGGAAACTGTTTAGGAGTTTCTTTCTCCTTTTTTATAACAACAAGTTTTCTTACAATATCACTCTCAGGCAAAGGCGCAGAAATAACCTCTGCAACCTTTCCGCCTAAGTTTCCTATCATAGCCTTTGCCTCTGCCAACTCTTCATCTATTCCTTCTGCTTTAAGAGCAACAAACATACCTCCGCATTTAACAAAAGGCAAAGAATACTCTGATAAAACCCTGAGATTTGCTACCGCTCTTGACACAACTATATCAAAGCTTTCTCTGAGTTTTTTATCCTTTCCTAAGTCTTCTGCTCTGCCATGGATACATTCAATATCCGCAATAGAGCATTTTGCAGAAACCTCTTCTAAAAATGTTACTCTCTTTTTAAGCGAATCTATCAAAGTCGCCTTTATATCCGCTCTCATTATCTTTATCGGAAACCCCGGAAAGCCCGCTCCCGTTCCCACATCTACCATAGTAGCATTTTCAGGAATTTTTATATATTTAAGAGGAAGAATACAATCCAAAAAATGCTTAACAGAAATTCCTTCGTCATCGGTTATAGCTGTCAAATTCATTTTTTGATTCCATTCCTTCAATAATTGGGAATAGGTCTTAAACTGAACAATCTGTCGCTCCGTTACTTCTATATTCAATTCGTCAAGACCTTTTTTAAAAATCTCCAAATCCATTTTTAATCCTCCGTTACAAATTATGTTACCAAAACAAAAGACAAAAGGGATGTACCGTGTACACCCCTTTTAAATTAAAGACTAAATAAAAGTCAGTCAATAGGGAAAATCTCCTATTAATAATTATGCCTGAGGAGCATCTACGGGACATACATTAGCGCAGTTTCCGCATTCTATACACTCGTCTGCATTAATTTCGTATTTAGCATCTCCTTCCACGATACAAGAAACAGGACACTCACCTGCACAAGCACCGCACTTAATGCAATCATCATTAATTGTATAAGCCACTTCAATTCACCTCTTCATTCCTTTAAATTACATCTATAATAATATAATTTCTTCAATTTGTCAAGGGATAAATGCAAAAAGCTATTTGTAATAAAAATTTCATATTCATTAAAGAGGAAGTATGTTATAACACCTTTGCTTAGTTTTTAGAAAAAAGGTGAGAATAATGAGTACAACAATAGTAAAGGATTTAACAAAGGGTTTGTAAAATTGATAACTAATACCCGTCAGGGAAATAACTCCCTGATGGGTATTTTGCTTTGGTTTTTTAGGAGTTGGAATAAAAGCACCAAAAAAAGAAAACCCTTGTAAAATAAGGGTTTTCTGAATGCTTGATTATCTCTTTGAGTTTAAAGAATATCGTTTTTAAGGTGATTTTTCTTTGATTATCTTTTTCTAATGTGCCTAAAAATGCCACTTTCGGGACTTATCTGAAATTATTTTAACTTTTCTTTTCCTATCGTGCCACGACAAATTCACGACAACTCACGACAAATATGGTATAATAAATCAATCTTTGAAAACTGCTAAAACTTTCTTTTTTGCTATTCTTCCTTTGTTGGTTTTAAAGAATTGATTTGTCTGCCCCATAAAAATAATATTATCAAGTTTCACAAGTTGCTTGGCATAAAAACTATAAGGGTTATGACCTAAATTAATATCAACATAACTTAAAATGCTGTATCTTTTTCCCTCTGTAAAATCTTCTGAGAAATCTGTAATGGTTTCAATTTGATTTAGCATATATCTATACTGTTTCAAAAATCTTTTTCTTGTGTATCTTATTGGAATTCTCTCAACTGCTCTGTCTGTCAATTCCTTAAAATCTTCATATTGAGTTTTTGTAATTATTCTTATTTTATCTAATTTCATATTTATATGTACTCCTTAAATTAGTCTTATAAATACATTGTATAACAGATAAATATTTTTGCAAATTATAAAGGGTTTGTTGTCTTCTTGTGTAAATATATAGTATCACTCAATCTGAATACTTTTCAAAAGACACACAGCAAAAACACGCAACAAGAAAATAAATCTCTCAACAGATATAATTTAATATAGGTCGATAAATTGCCCTTATAGCCCTTTGTCTTTCCTACATAAGATATTCTGCTCGCTACAAGATGGGAAATAAGGAAAAATTACTTTCTTTTTTACACTCTGCAAGAGTGCTGATATAAATAATTTTTGGGACTTTTTTGTTCTATCTGCCGAATGGCACACTAAACAAAAAAGTCAAAGGGCAATTTTCTCGCAACAGACGAACCTCAGACAAGGCGCTTCCCTTGTTTGTTTTTTTATGTGATTTTGAAAAATCACATAAAAATCAGGTTCGGTTAGGTGTTAAACCTAAACGAACCTGAACATCAGAAAAAATTGAAATAAAAAGGAATAAAATGTATTTTAACAAGAAAAAAAGAATAAAATCAGGTTTCCTGATTTTATAAGGAAAACAATAGTAAAAGGAGG
>JAZNCG010000127.1:0-8408 GCA_045587405.1 Ructibacterium sp.
ATTGCACTTATGTGAAAGCCAAATCGTTTTAAAGCTTTCGCATAGCTACCGCCTAAAAGGCCAAGACCGACTATCAGTATTTTTTTGTTTACATTTACTATCATTGATATAACCTCTATATTTCGCTATGTGGTGCGAAGGTTCCTGCAATTTTAAGCTTGTCACAAACCTCGTTTAGGTCTGTAATCATTTTCTGACCTTCTTCATTATCGGTTGTACCGTCAATTTCGATATAGAAATAATACTGCCACGAATGTTTTTTCAGCGGTCTGCTTCGAAGAGCTGTCATATTATATCCGTATTTTCCTATAATACTTATTGCGTTTGCAAGAGAACCTGCCTCATTCTTAACCGTAAACATCAATACTGAGTTTGAAAGTGATGATGAGTCAGCCTTGACTTTTGAAAGAACTGCAAAACGAGTTGTGTTTTCACCGCTTTTATTTATGTTTGCTTCAAGGATTTTAAGCCCGTAAATTTCAGCAGTTTCAGCACTTGCAATTGCACCGAGAGTTTTATCGTTTTTATCGGCAACTGTTTTTGCAGCAATTGCAGTGTTGTTTGCTTCTTCAGTATCAAAGCCACGGAACTTGATATAATCGTGACATTGACCGAGTGCCTGCGGATGACTTGTTACCTTTTTGATATCATCAACAGTAGCATTGGGGACACCGAGCAAATTCTGATGAATTTCAAGCTCGTAAATACCGTTGATGAAAAGGTTGCCTGAAAAGATAAGGTCAATGGTTTGTCCTACTTCACCTGCATAACTGTTTTCAATCGGAAGCACCGCCACATCTGCCTCGCCGTTAACGACCGCATTATATGCAGATTTGAAATCTCTGTACGAGGTTCTTTGGCTTTCAGGAAAAATTCTTCCTGCAGCAATATGTGCAAATGCACCTTCTACGCCACTATATGCCACTTTAAGTCCGCTTTGCAAGCGATATTGATATGCGCGAGAAATTGACATAAGGTTTTTAATGTATTCAATATAATAGTTTTTAATTACGCCGTCTTCTATTAACGCGGAATTCTGTTCAATAACTTTTTCTTCTCTTTTGGCATCAAAAATCGGAAGACCGAATTCCTTTTTATGCTCAAAAACCATTTCGGCGGCTTTCATTCTCAGGGCAAACAATTCTGCCATCTGAGAATCAACCTTGTTTATAATTTCTCTTGCCTTATCAAGCTTATCTGACATATCTTACAGTCCTTTCAAAAAGAAAACCTCACTTGTTGTGTTACAAGTGAGGCGTTAAAAAATACTATCTGAAAAATCAGGTGATTTTCAAATTCTATGCTCTCACAAGTAACTTTTTCAAAGCAAAATAAGCGTAGCTAAAATAAAAAGCTGCGCTAAAGCTAAAGAAATATTTACTTGCACATAAAAGAGCTGAGTTCATATTTATTACCTTCAAAACTAAATTTTAGATAATTATATTCCTATAAAAAAGAAAAGTCAATAATTTTTTTTCATCCTGTTACGGTCAAGAGTACACCGTTTGATAAATCTTCACTTGTGAATGAGAACAGTTCGCTCACATTTTCCTTTGCAGTCAGAACTGTTGAACTTTGAGGGTCAGATGACTCTATGTAAATATATTTAGGCTTTTTATTAGGATTTGCATTATAGTATCGACGCAACTGTTCATAATCAAGAACACCTTGATACCATGTACTATGCACTGCCATAGGACGGTCAACCTGAATATACATCCAGTTGTTGTATGATGCTATCAGTACAGAGTCATTTTCACGACTGATTTCCTTTATGTAATTCATATCATCAATCAGTTTACCGTATTTTTCATACTCTGATTCTGACATATACAATCCGGCATAAACACCTTCGGTTGCTTTTGCAGGAGATGTTACAATCGGGTACCACAATGTACGGAAAACACTATAAATCAACACCTGAAGACAAAAGCCTACAATTATTATTAAACGAAATTTATTTGTTTTTGATTTAGAAGGTGCTGTTTCGCCCTCATTATCTGAGCTGTGATGCATTTCCTTCCACAAATTCATAGCAAAAAATACTCCGGCTACATTGCAGATTGAAAAGACAATTCCGATTGCACCCAAATGTGTATCCGCGGCAAGATATTGAACAAAAGCACCCAATGTACAAGGTACAAACATACAATAGAAAATCGTCTTGTTTCTATTTTCCGTCAGCAAGTAGCACACAAGAGAAAATACATAGAATGGTAATGAAACTGCGAATACATAAACCTCGCTCACACGGTAAATATCGAATGCAAATAATAAAGACCACAATATTGTAAATGTCAGATATATAATGCGATGTGAATCGCTTTTTCTTTTTTTATCAACCGATAAAGCTATAAATAATGCCGGTAAAAGAAAAAGCAGATAGAAACTCTTTTCAATCAAAATTCCAAGTGTAGCTATAGGCTTAGCAAATATGGAGTCGGAAGCAATATCATATTCACTGCTGCCCAAGAGATTTTCCATATTATCAAAGATTGAAGAAATTGTTCCGCCTGTCATGAAAAAGAAGCCAACAGCAATAACTGCAATTATGGAAATGCCGCAGGTTATCCATAATACAGCCTCTTTCGTAAAGAAACAAGTGTAATTTTCCATATTCGGAAAAGCATTGAGGAGTTGTTGATTTTGTTCTCTTTTCTGCTTCTTGGTAAGCTTTTTGCCCTTTTGATTATCGGTTTTGGAAGTTTTAAACCTGGCTATGGAGTTTACTATGTCTTGTCTTCTTGTCCACAAAGCACAAGCTAAAAGATACAACACAAAAACTGCACAGAAAAATGGGTTGCATACACAACAACTGCCGAAACATATTCCTGCGAGAATATAAAATACAATTGATTGCTTTTTATAAATTGAAATCAGACAAAGCGATAATAAAAGCAGAGCTATGACATATACGGATTGATAACTTATAGCAAGAACATAGTATGGTGACTGTAAAAAGAAGATTAAAGAGGCAAGAATTGCCCATTTCCCATACTTTCTGAAAAAAATATATAACAAAACAGATATTGCTGTATGAATTGCGAGATATACACATCTCAGAAATAAAAAAATATATTCAGTAGAGCCTTTAATCAATGTCCACAAATATACCGGCAGGTAAGAGAACAACGATGAGAATTGAGTAAGATGCCATTCTTCCTGAATCAGACTGTCGCCATTTAAAAGTCGCAACGGAATTGCCACATAAACACTTTCATCCTGAAAAGACGAAGGATAAATCAGAGAAGTAAGGTGCACCATCAACCCTAACATCAGGAATATGACAAATAAAAGGTCTGTTTTTTTTACTTTGTTCATAATAGAATAACCTCAGTAAATAAGTAAAATATATGTGGTAATATTAGCACGAAAAACAAATTAAGTCAAATACAAGGGCTTTTTAATCAGTTTAGAAATAATCAGCTATCAAATACTTGATATTCGTAAGACAACTATGATATAATGAATGATAATTAACAAATTGGAGAAGTGTTTAATGAGTAGAGTAATGTTGATATATCCACCGGGTAAACAGTATCAGCGTAGTGAAGACCGTGCACAATGTAATATTGATGATTCTGCTGTTGCAACAACTCATGCATGTAATGATATCGGTTATGCTGCCGCTGTTTTACTCCAAAGAGAATACTCTGTCTTTCTCAAGGATTATCAGACAGAACTTGCTACTAAGGAACAGGTAAAAGCAGATATTCTTGAATTCAAGCCGGACCTGATTTTTATAAGCATTACAAATGCAACGATATATGATGATATAGATTTTATTAACTGGATAAAATCATTCCACGATTGCCTTTTTGTAATCAAAGGAGCTATTTTTTATAATCCGAAAAAATCCCTCCTCAGCACCCTTGACCTTAGCAATGTTGCCTGTATGGTAGGTGGTGAAATTGAGTTTATAATGGGGCCGCTTACTGATTATCTTTTGAAAGGTATCGGAGATATTGACCACATTCCGGGAATTATTTATCACAAAGGTGATGAATTCGTTTCAACAAAATTTGATTGTTGGAATAAAAATCTGGACGAGCTTCCATTCCCTGCAAGACACTTAATGAACAACGCTCTTTATTTAAGACCTGATACAGGTGAACCAATGGCAACAATTTCTGTTGCTAAGGGTTGTCCGTCACAGTGTATTTATTGTCTTACTCCAATTATATCAGGTAAAAATGTCCGTTTGCGAAGTGTCGAAAATGTTTTTACAGAAATAGAAGAATGTTACTATAAATATAATATCAGAAATTTCTTCTTTAAGGCGGATACTTTCACTATCGATAACGAATGGGCATCACAGTTATGTGACAAAATTATCAATTCTCCGCTTAACGGTAAAATTGAATTTACTGCAAACTCCAGAACAAAGCCGCTATCCCTTGAGCTGTTACAGAAAATGAAGGCTGCAGGTTGTTTTATGCTTGCTGTCGGATTTGAAACGGGCTCAGAAAAAACGATGAAGCTTATTAAAAAGGGCGCTACTATTGAGGATAGTATCCGTGCAGCCGAGCTTATAAAAAGAGCAGGAATTCCTTTGTTCGGTTTCTTTATGGTAGGTTTTCCTTGGGAAACAAAAGAGGATATTAAAAAGACGGAGAAATTCATATTAAAATTAAACCCTGATTTTATAGAAATTCACATTGCAATGCCGTATTACGGTACTGAGCTTTATCAATATTGCGTAGACTATGATACCTTGAGCGATTTAGCATGGGGAAACGATTACTATGCACCGAACACCATAGGTACAAGTAGTGTAAGTCTCGATGATGTGACAAAAATGAAAAAGCAGATGCAGCTGAAATTCTATCTGCGACCGATATATATACTTAAAACTCTTAAAAAGTGCATGACTTCTTATACTCAATTTAAGAATTATGCACATCACGCAATTAAACTTTTAAAGAAAAATCTTTTCTGAGGTAGATAATGAAAGTATTATTTATAAATCCCTCTGTCGGCTATTATACAAGAGCCCTTTCAAACCCGTTAGGACTTCTTTCAATAGCTACTTATGTAAAGCAACACGGTCATGAAGTGAAACTTGAAGACCGTTGTGTTCATAAATCAAATATCAAAAAATTGTTAGAGTCATATAAGCCTGATATTATCGGTGTTTCGCTTATGTCGTCCCGTGGCCTTATTGATGCCGAAAAGGTATCAAAGGCTGCAAGAGCAAAGGGAATACCTGTTGTCTGGGGTGGTCAGATGCCTTCTCTCCAGATGGAGCAGGTATTGTCCCTCGACCTTGTTGATTACATTTCCTACGGTGAGGGTGAAGAAACCTGGCTTGAAATGATGAACGCACTTGAAAAAGGCGAATCTTTCGGGAATATTCAAGGCCTTGCATACAAAGAAAACGGGAAAACAGTTGTTACTCCTTGTCGTAAGTTTGCTGACCTTCGTGATATGCCTGTTTCAGACTACACACTCATTGACCCGCCAAAATATATGCAGACATATCTTGGTTGCAAGAAAATGATGTATATATATTCTGCCAAGGGTTGTCCCTGCAGATGTGCTTTCTGTTCAAATATGAACTTTCACAAGAGTACATACAGAAAACGGCCGAATGAATATGTAATGGAAGAAATTCGTTATCTAATGGAAAATCATGGTGCCGACGGATTTTTCTTTTCAGATGAACTGTGGGTTGTAAAAAGAGAAGATTTGGTTGATTTTTGCCAAAAGGTACATGAGAGTGGACTTAAATTCCAGTGGGGAGTTGAGCTTCGTATCGGTATGTTTGGCGAAGAAGAATACCAGATGCTATACGATGCAGGTTGTCGTTGGATATTCTTTGGAATTGAGACCGGTTCAAAGGAAATGCAGAGGATTGTTCATAAAAATATTGATTACAATAAAATTGCACCAACATTTGAAATACTTAACAAAATTGGCATTACAACAATCGGTTCGTTCATTATCGGCTTCCCGAACGAAACTGTTGACCAGTTAAGAGATACTGTTCGTTTGCTCAATACTGTTAAGGCAAATCTTACTCCGGTATTCCATTTTACCCCTATTCCCGGTACAGAGCTTTATGACCAGGTTGTAGCAAACGGAACCTATAAAGCACCAAAAACATTAAAGGAAATGAGCAAGGTTGTCGCAACTGAATCCTTGGGTGTGAATTTGTCAGCTGTTCCGAGCATAGATTTGCGAGTGATTAGAAGCTGGTACTTATGGAAGAGTTTCTCAAATAAAGGTGCTTTGCAGGAGCACGGTGCATTTGAATTTGCGAAAGAAACAATTCTTAACGGGCTTCATTCAATATCACTCAAGGGTCCGATTAATTTCTTTATTGACGGATTTAAAGCATTATATGAGTTCTTGTATATTTTCTGGTATTCACATGCGTATCCGAAAATCATAAAGAAATATGATTTAGATAAAAATTACGATTGAGGTACATAAAATGAGTAAAAAACTAATTTCAATTGTTGTTCCTAATTATAATGAGGCTGCAACTCTTGACGAGTTATACGAGAGAACAACAAAAGTTATGCAAAGTCTTTCAAAATACGATTATGAAATTGTATTTTTTGATGACGGTTCAAAGGATGGCTCAAGAGCAAAAATTGAAGAACTTTGCAAAAAGGACGAGCATATAAAGGCAGTTTTTTACTCAAAGAATTTCGGTTATGCAAAGGGTACTTTTTATTGCTTCCAACAGGCAAAGGGTGACTGTGCAATCATTTTGCATGCTGATTTACAAAACCCGCCTGAAGAAATTCCGAAATTTGTTGAAAAATGGGAAAAAGGTGTTCAAATAGTCTTCGGTGTAAAAAATCAAAGCAGAGAAAATAAGTTTGTATATTTTATAAGAACTGTTTTCTATTGGGTAATCAATAACATTTTCGGTGTTAAAATGGTACCTCACGCTACTGAATTTGAGTTGTTTGATAAAAGCTTTATTGATGTTCTTAAAAGAATCAACACAAATGAGCCATTTCTTCGTGGTCTTATTTATGAATATGGTACATCTTATGAATATGTTTACTATACTCAGGAAAAGCGAAAGAAAGGCAAAAGCAAGTTTACTCTTTCTAAATATTATGATTTTGCAGTATGCGGTATAGTAAATGCTTCAAAGGTTTTACCGAGACGAGTGATTTTTGTATCCATAGTTGCAATGGTTTTAACTATGCTCGAACTTTTCATATCCTGCATACCGAGCGTTTGGGGTACAGATTTTCACGGTGCAGTCGGTCATATTATGATAAGATTAGTGTTTATCTTCATTGGACTTTTATTGTTAATGGTATCGTTCTGTGCAGAACATTTAATTTCACTTCCTCGTAATAATGGTGAAAAACCAATCATCATTGAGGAAAGAAGAATTAATTATTGATTTGCTAAACAATCGAAAAAATAGACTATTTATAGCGATTGCGTTCAATAATCAACATTTCTTACATCAAGTGTATCATAAAATATTGCGATTTGCAGGTATAATTTTATATAAAGAGGAGGATGTTAATGATTGGTGTAATATTAGCTGCCGGTGACGGTACTCGTTTGTCAAAAAGCACCGGTCAGAATATATGCAAACCTTTAAGAAAAATAAATAACAAGCATCTGCTCGAATATTCACTTGACAATTTGATTGAGTTGAATGTAAATAAAGCTTATATTGTTGTAGGTAAACAAGGTGATTTAATTAAAGAAGCTTTTGGCAACAAATATAACGGGCTCGATATTTATTATGTTTATCAGCAAGAGCAAAGAGGGTTAGTGAATGCTTTTGTTGAGGCGTTAAATGTTACGAACTGTGATGAAACTGTTATCCTGCAGTTGTCAGATGAGATTTTTATAGATTTGAAGACAGAAGAAATCAAAAAAGCAATTCGGAACGATTTTGATTTTTATTGTGGCGTTACATACGAAGAAAACACAGAAAAAATCAAAAACAACTTTTCTGTGGAAGCAGATAATGATTTGTTGCTCATAAAGTGTATAGAAAAACCACAGTTTGTCACAAACAATATAAAAGGTACGGGTTTTAGCATTTTTAGCGGAAAGACACAGCAAATTATAAAAGAAAATTATGTGTCGGACCCTGCTAAGCTTTATGATTTGTGCGATAGTTTTAATTATCTTTTAGAATTAGGTTGTGACGGTTCAATGCTTTTTGTGGCAGAACGGGAGTTCAACATCAATACTGTTGCAGATTTAACGGAGGCTGAAAGCTTTTTAAAATAGCAGAACCCGACGATGGGCGATGAATTTTCAATTTTATCAACTGAACAGTCAATAAAACAGCGTTGCATAAGGGACAATAAAATCCTGTATGCAACGCTTGTTTTTTATTGCTTATATTACCAATTATATATTACTGTTTCACCGTCAATTTCCCATTCTGATGGTGTTCTTGTTTCGAAAATATC
>JAZNCG010000128.1:0-5253 GCA_045587405.1 Ructibacterium sp.
TCTTTACTGGGAAAAGGCAGCTTATGAAGAGGCTGAACATGCTGCTAAGTTTGCAGAACTTTTGGGCGAAGATTTAGAGCCAAATATGAAGGCTACAACAAAGGACAATCTCAGATGGAGAGTTGACTGTGAATACGGCGCAACTCAGGGAAAGTTTGATCTTGCTGCATGCGCAAAGAAGAACGGTCTTGATGCTATTCACGACACAGTTCACGAAATGGCTCGCGACGAAGCTCGACATGGAAAGGGTTTTGAGGGACTTTTGAAGAGATATTTTGGTTAATCGTAGATACAAATAGATACGATTAAATAAACCTCGAAAGTCGCTTAAATACTGCGTTTTAGAGTTAAGAACACGAAACACGATTATCCAATCACGGTTAATCGTGTTTTTTTGTATCTAATCGTATTTTTTTCTCTTGTGGGCAAATGGTGGGCTGTGGGCAAATTTTCAGCTCAAAAAAATAGTTTGCCCACAAAAATCGCTACAACCCCTGATTCTATGCGGTTTTGAAGCACTTGGTAAATGTCGAAATGTGGGCAAAAAGTTTTTTGGTTCAAATCTTAAGGTTTTGGCGTTGCAACTGATAAAATTAAAATGTACCATTTAGAAGGAGGTTATTTTTATGAAAGGCAGCGTCAGAAAAAGAGGAAACACTTGGTCATACAGAGTTGATTTTGGTAAATCGGCGGATGGCAAACGAAACCAAATTGAAAAAGGGGGATATAAAACAAAGAAGGAAGCAGACAAAGCATTAAATGATGTTTTGTTTCAATATAACAATACAGGTGATTATGTTGAAAATCAGAAGGTAACATTTCAGGATGTATATAAAGAGTTTATGGCAACAGAAGCACCTGCAACAAGAGCTTATGCAACATTAAAAAGATACGATTCATTATATCGTAATCATTTCAAGAATGTATTTGATGGCTTTTATATTTATCAAATATCTTCAAATATGATAAATGATTTTATAAGTGAGAAGTTAAAAACATATAGCGAAGAATATACCAAAGGATTATATAAGACCTTAAAAGTTTTACTGACCTTTGCTCATAACAGAAAGTATTTGAAGAAAAATCCGTTTGATGATGTTACCCCTCCACCCGATCCACGCCATGTAGGAGATATTCGTCATTATGAGCCTGACGAAATTTCTCGTATGGGAGAACGATTAAAAAACACCAATGTCAAATTATCTTTTTACATAGCATTGAATACCGGATTGCGTGAAAGTGAAGTGTTTGGATTACAATGGTCAGATATTGATTTTGAAAATCGAAAGATTAAGGTTCATAAACAGTTGTTGTTTCAAGATAGAAAGTGGTGCTTCTGTCCGCTTAAAACAAAGAACGCATATAGAAGTGTCAATATTACCGAAAGTTTCTGCAATTATCTGAAGAAGGTAAAAGCTGAACAAGATATGAGCAGAACTTTATATGGGAATGGTTACAAGAGAAACTTTATTACTGATAGACTCACAAAGAATAAAGAAGTATATATGGAAATTACAGATTTTGTGAATGTTAAACCAAACGGAGAAATGTTATCAACTAATAGCATTAAATTCTTATCAAAAATTATAAAAGGTGAATTGAAAATTGATTTCAAATTTCATAATTTGCGACACACTTATGCAACTATCCTTGCAGAAAGCGGTATTAGTCCACGATATGTTCAGGAAATGCTTGGTCACGCAAAATTGGAATTTACACTAAAGTATTATACCCATGTAACGGAGAAAATGTCATTGATGGCGGTAAATGCATTGGAATCTACTGTTACCTTTGACGAGTTTAAGGAAGTAGCATAAATTTTGAGGAAGTGTTGAAACATACACTTCCTTTTTATTTTAGGAGGTGAAAACAATGTCATTTGAATTTGAGTATTTCTACGGAAATGAAACAGAGCAATTTTCTTTTTATCGCATTCCCAAAATGCTATTCAAGGAAAAGATGTTCAAAGATGTATCAGCCGAAGCAAAGGTCTTGTATGGTCTTATGCTTGACCGCACGGGATTGTCTGCTAAAAATGGTTGGATTGATGAAGAAAACCGAGTGTATATTGTTTACACAATAGCAGAGATAATGGAAGATTTGAACTGTGCAGACCAAAAAGCCGGAAAGCTATTGTCAGAGCTTGATACAGTTAGAGGAATCGGATTGATAGAAAGAAAGCGACAAGGCTTAGGAAAGCCGAATATTATTTATGTTAAGAACTTCTACTCTGCATCACGATTGCAGAATAGTGAAAATCACGATTCAAGAGAAGTGAAAATCACGAATCAAGAAATTTCAGAATCACAATTCAAGAATAGTGAAAATCACGATTCAGGACAAGTGAATATAACGAATCAAGAATATCCAAATTCACTACCTAATGATAATAATATAAATAATAATAAAAAAAATAATACTGATTTTAGTGAAACTCCTATCTTATCATATCAAGACGAAGATGAACAAAAGCCTGATGCGATGAGATGGATGCGAGAGCGAAAAACATACGAAACACTTATTAAAGACAATATCGAATATGACATTTTGGTTGAACGCTATCGTGAAGAATGGCTTGATGAAATCGTAGAAATTATGGTTGATGTTGTTTGCAGTAAGGAGCCGTATATCAGAGTTAATAAACAAGAATATCCTCACGAGGTTGTTAAGAGCAGATTCTTAAAAATTGATGCTTCACACATTGAGTATATTTATGATGCACTAAAAGATAACACTTCTAATGTCCGAAATATTCGGGCATTTTTAATTACAACTATTTATCGGTCTTTTGAAACTGCAGATAATTGGTATGCTGCAAAGGTGAATTATGACTTTGCAAATCCTAAACCGAGTTGGAATGGTGGCTAATGGATTATTTATATCGTGAAAATTATGAGAAATTAGCTCAGGCTATTATTTTACAAGCAGTAAGAGATTACAGAAATGGTTGTTATCAAACGAGGTGTTCAATAGAGCGTTTCTTCCGTTCAGAATGGTTTATGGTCCTTACTACTCTCAATGGAGAAATGCTTATAAAAAGATTACAAGAGGAAAGGTTGGTCAGACATGAGTAAGGTTATTGCGATTGCAAATCAGAAAGGTGGTGTCGGAAAAACCACCACAACTGTAAACTTGGGTGTCGGTCTTGCAAACGAAGGTAAAAAGGTGTTGCTTATAGATTGTGATGCTCAGGGCAGTTTAACAGAAAGCTTGGGTTATCAGAACCCGGATGAACTTGATGTAACACTTTCTACCCTAATGCAAAAGACATACGAAGAAAAAGAAATCAAACCGGGCGAAGGAATCTTACATCACAACGAAGGTGTCGATTTAGTT
The DNA here is from genome assembly GCA_045587405.1 of Ructibacterium sp. GTDB lineage: Bacteria > Bacillota > Clostridia > Monoglobales > Monoglobaceae > Ructibacterium. Next base: position 3,337 of record JAZNCG010000128.1, read on the forward strand.
CCTGCAAATATCGAATTGTCAGGTATGGAAACGGCACTTGTAAACATTATGAGTCGAGAAAGAGTTTTGAAGAATTACATAGATAGTGTTAAGGACAACTATGACTATGTTCTAATTGACTGCACTCCCTCTTTGGGTATGCTTACAATAAACTCTCTCGTTGCAGCAGATGAGGTAATTATCCCCGTTCAGGCTCATTACCTTCCGCTTAAAGGTTTAGAGCAACTTGTCACAACTGTAACCAAAGTTCAAAAACAGATAAACCCTAATCTGAAATTCGGAGGAATACTTTTAACGATGGTTGATAGACGAACTCTGTATAACAAGGAGGTTTCGTCTGTGATAAGGCTGAATTACTCTAAATACCTTAAAATATTCAAAACGGAAATACCATCATCAATAAGAGCCGCTGAAGCATCAAGTGTTGGCAAAAGTATCTTTGAGTATGACAAGAAAGGTATAGCTGCAGAAGCTTACAAAAACTTCACAAAGGAGGTGCTGAATGATGCCAAAATTAGAAATAAACATAGGTCGGAGTACACTCGATGATTTGTTCAAGTCTGACGAAGGAAGAAAAACCGAAGAAATTAAACCTATTAAGATTTCTGAGTTAAAGCCGTATGCAGAACAACCTTTTAAGGTTATTGACAATGAAGAAATGGATGAACTTGTTGCAAGCATAAAAGAAAATGGTGTTTTATCACCCGTTGTAGCAAGACCACATCCTGAAGGCGGTTATGAAATACTTTCAGGACACAGACGAGTTCGTGCATCAGAGCTTGCAGGAAAAGATGAAGTTCCCGTAGTTGTTAAAGACCTTGATGACGATACGGCTGTGATTCTTCTTGTTGACAGTAACCTACAAAGAGAACATATCTTACCGAGTGAGAAAGCCTTTGCTTATCAAATGCGACTTGAAGCAATGAAAAGGAAAGCCGGAAGACCTTCTCAAGAAAATTCTGCCCAATTTGGACAAAATACTTCGCCTGTTGATTCAAGAAAGGAATTGGCAGAGCAAACCGGAGAAAGTTCGGTGCAAATTCAAAGGTATATTCGTTTAACAGAATTGATTGATCCGTTGCTTGAAATGGTTGACACTAAAGCAATGGCAATGAACGCAGGTGTTGAGCTTTCCTATTTGAAACCTAAAGAGCAAGTTGCAGTTGTGGAAGCAATAAAAAGTGAGGACACTTGCCCTTCTATTGAGCAAGCAAAGAAAATAAGAAGATTCAATGATGAAGGACGACTAAACCCTGATGTAATTCTTTCTATAATGCAAGAACAGAAAGCGGATAAAATAAAAATTACACTTGGCGATGACAAATTAAAGAAATACTTCCCTAAAGGATATTCAAAAAAACAAATGGAAGATACAATTATCAAACTTCTTGAAAAATGGCATCGCAAATTAGAAATGGAGAGATAAATATGACTTGGTTATGGATTATATTGGCTTTTATTGCCGGAGGAACTTTCGGTGTTGTAATGATGTGCTGCTTTATAGTAGCAAGTCAGGAGGATGAAAGACTTGAAAAACTTGATACAGACAATGCCGAACACGAATAAAAAGCGTGTCGGCTTTTTTTATGGAGGTAAGAACTATGGAATGGCGAAAAAATGCGGGATATATTATCACAAACGCAATAACAATCGGCGAATCAGAAATCGTACTTGGCGTACACGAAACAAAACCTAATATGTTTGTTACATGGGAGTGTGCCAATAAAAACAATTACTTTTGGGGGCATTACTTTACAAGCTTACTTGCGGCTCAAAAGGATTTCTGTGAGCGTGGAATTGATAAGGTTCGTTTTTACGAGCAGATAAAAAAGAAAAAACCACCGGAACCTGAGAGGTGATGTTATGTTTTCAAGAAAAGAAAAGAATGAAGTCGGATCGTAGCCATGTCGTTCTGTG
>JAZNCG010000129.1:0-3958 GCA_045587405.1 Ructibacterium sp.
TGTAATCATAACAAAACAGATTATAATAACCACTACAATCACTAAAACTGTTCCAACTAAATCTAACAGACTATATAATCCATAGGCAATCGAACCGGAAATCGCCCCTCCTCCACTCTTGTTTGAAGAAGAATATTGGTAAAAAGCGGATAATGAATACGAATCCATTTTGGGAATATTCCCGGTAAACAATTCTACTACTACTCCGATTGCAAGAAACAATGTAACTGCAGCAGTCAGTTTCATGGTAGCTCTGAAATTACCTTGATTAGATATTCCGAAAGCAATTGCAAGAAAAACAAAGATAGGTGCAATATATGCCAATAATCCAAAAATACCGAACATAATACTGCTTACCGTATCTCCTACAGGACCAATAATGCCAAAATTGCACAAGAATAACAGCGCACCAACCGCCAATGCAATAATAAGTAAAACCTCATTACTGATCAGTTTTTCCTCATTGGTTCTGACACGCTGTGAACTTGCCTTACTATTTCTGTTTTTATATGATGTATTTCCTCTACCGGATGATGTTGTTTTCTTTCTGCCGGAAGTTGATGCCATACTTTCACTCCATAACATATTATTAATTCATATTCAATACATTATAGCACACAAAGTATTTACGGTCACTCTTTTTCTTTTATAATATCGCCCTATTCTCTATCATTTCATATAGTTTTTTGTATGCTTCTTTAATCCCTCCGACTTCGTCAATAATCCCTTCTTCTACTGCTTGTTCACCTACCAAAACCGAACCGACATCCTTTGTAAGAAAGCCTGTTTCCAACATCAGTTTTTCCAGTCTTTTTTCCTTTATCTTACAATGATTACAAACAAAAGGAACAATTCTGATCTGTATTTGTTTGAAATACTCAAAAGTTTGTGAAACACCTATTACCATACCATTTGTTCGTACAGGATGTATTACCATTGTTCCGGTCGGAACAATAAATGAGTAATCCGAACTAACCGCAATCGGTACCCCAATAGAATGACTACCACCAAGCACAAGGGACACGGTTGGTTTACTAACAGATGCAATCATTTCTGCTATGGCAAGCCCCGCTTCCACATCTCCCCCCATTGTATGAATCAATATCAGTGCCCCTTCAATTTTTGCATCGTCTTCTATCATCGCCAATTGCGGAATAATATGTTCGTATTTTGTAGATTTTGATGAATTACCCAACAATTCATGTCCTTCAATTTCACCAATTACCGTCATCAAAAATATTTTATGGTTATCCTCGTTATTCTCTAATATTGCCTGTCCATTTTCTTTCAAATTATTCTCCATGCGATTTCCTCCAATAAAAAAAGTAAGGACTGTTACAGCCCTTACTCTATTATTGGTATCTGATTTCATTTTATACAATATAATCAGTAATCGTAATCATCATTTTCAATTTCAATATCATAATGCATCTGTTCCTCAGAAGGTTCAAAAGCATAATCAATCACCTTCGGTACATGTTTCTTAGGCATTGGAAGCACATTTTCTATCATTGCAGTCTTATCGATTACTTCTTTTGTCTCTTCCATCACAGCCTGCATCTGCGTCCAATCAAACACTTCCTCTTCTGTTTCTTCTTCCTGTTTATCCATATCCGCACAAGCGTTCTTTGAATCTATATTTCCGGTAAGCACTTTCGGATTTGCTCTGAAAGTAATCTTTAAACTCTCCATAAACAAAAAGCAGAAATTCAATGCCGTAAACATCATCAAAAATGCCGGAATATCAAATTCATAATTTGAAAGCCATATAAAACAAATTCCCAATGTTGCAAACGGTATGATATAAAGAGATTTATGATCTTGTTTGTCAAACCAAAAAGACACACAATATGCCAGCATAAATACGACAAAAATGATGACAGATATGTTATATACAGCCACATTTCCCTCAAAAAGACCTCCGGATACAAACGGAGACTTACCAAGAAATAATACAGGTGACTTAATCCATACTATTACACCACAAATTATCAACTGGTACAAAACAAAAACTATATATGTAATATTCTTACACTTCCACGCTCTTTCAAACAAACATATTAAAAATAATCCAAACAAAACAACCAAAAACCAAAACGATGCAGGACCACAGTCCTTGGTCAAAGCAATACTGTATGGCGATACGGCATACCAAATCGCAGGTATCCATGCAACTAATCCTTTTTGTACATGAAAACCGATTAAAATTAACAATAGCAATGATACTGTTTGCAAAAACAACTGAAAATAATGCATCATCACCGGTTTATTTCCAAAAAACAAAAAGATCCCGGAAAGTACAAAGGAATATACTCTTTCTAAATACGACATTGAAACCGTACTCTCTGTAACTGATGCACCTATTTTGGATGCCTGATAAAAATATTCCGCCTGATTTGACCATATTTGCGAATAATCATTTAGTATTGCAGGTAACCTCAGATAACAAAACAAACCAAGCACGAATATAAAAAACAAAGCATGCAATAAAACACCGCACCATTTGGGAAGCGTAAAAACTTTCATTCTTTTACAGAGTATATTAAATAACGCTAACACCCCTGCTGCAATGATCACTGTAAGTAATTTCATTATTGGTTTGGAATAAAGATATCCGGCAAAGATTTTTTGACAAATATTTTCATAAAAAGCTTGAAAAAGCTCCGTCAGGACACTATATGAAATAACTACTGTCATTCCTGCAAAAATAAACCACAGGACATATGAAAACCATGACTTTTTTAAACTCATATCATTCCCCTTAATAATACAAAACAACATACCGGCAGAAATAATTCTGCCGGAAGTTCATTAAATACTATCAATTGCCTGTGCCAAATCATGAATAATATCATCCACATTCTCAATTCCGACAGAAAAACGGATCAAGTCAGGTGCAACACCTGCTTCGATTAACTGTTCGTCTGTCATCTGGCGATGTGTATGACTTGCAGGATGAAGCACACAGGTTCTTGCATCCGCAACATGTGTAACAATAGCTGCAAGTTTTAATTTATCCATCATATCGGCAGCAGCTTTTCTTCCGCCCTTTAATCCGAACGAAATAACACCACAGCTTCCCTTTGGAAGGTACTTCTGCTGTAATGCATGATATTTATTGCTTGGAAGATCCGGATAATTTACCCATGCAACTTTATCATGTGCTTCTAAAAACTCTGCAACTTTCAACGCATTATAACAATGGCGCTCCATTCGAAGCGGCAGGGTTTCAATACCCATATTCAATAAATACGCATTATGCGGAGATTGAATGGAACCCAAATCACGCATCATCTGGGCAGTTGCCTTTGTAATATAAGCACCTTTTCCAAATTTTTCAGCATATACAATACCATGATATGATTCATCCGGTGTACATAGACCCGGGAATTTATCAGCATGTGCCATCCAGTCAAAATTACCGGAATCAACAATAACTCCACCAACCGTCATTCCATGTCCGTCCATATATTTTGTAGTGGAATGAATAACAATATCTGCTCCCCACTCAAAAGGATTACAGTTAATCGGAGTAGCAAATGTATTGTCTATAATAAGCGGAACACCATGTTCATGGGCCACTTTTGCAAACTTTTCAATATCAAGCACTACCAATGCAGGGTTTGCAATTGTTTCAGCAAATACACATTTTGTATTTGGCAAAAATGCTTTGTTTAATGTCTCGATATCATCATCCGGGTCTACAACTGTACATTCAATACCCATTTTTTTCATAGTACAGGTAATCAGATTGAATGTTCCGCCATAAACGGTTGCTGACATAACAACATGATCGCCTGCTTCACAGATATTAAAGATAGAATAATATGTAGCTGCCTGTCCGGAAGAAGTAAGCATTGCTGCCACACCGCCTTCCATCTCGCAAATCTTTGCCGCAACGGTATCGTTGGTCGGATTCTGCAATCTGGTGTAGAAGTAACCGTTTGCTTCCAGATCA
>JAZNCG010000130.1:0-5004 GCA_045587405.1 Ructibacterium sp.
ACCATCATCACCGGGTCCGCCAGGTTCGCCGCCCTTGCCTTCACCCTGATGATTTTCAATATACAAAGGAGAGAAAAGATATACGTCACCTGTATCTTTATCCCATTCCACAACATATCTTACAGCCTCGGAAATAAAACGAAGAGGAACGAAGGTTCTGCTATTGATAATCGTTGCAGGGGAATCGAGTATAGCTTCAACGCCTACACTTTCACCAAGCTCTTCATCATATTTTGTGTAATAAGCTTTTGTGCTGTCTATCTGCATCGCAATAACGGGAACCGTGCTTCCTTTTTCGCACACATCAACCTGACGGGTATCATTATGCCAGTAAACATCGTAACCAAGCATTTCAGTAATCGCACGAACAGGAACCATTGTCCTATTATTAATAATCTGTGACGGTGTATCTGATACAACTTCATTAAGATCAACATATATTTTTCCGCTTGCAAAAACCGATACACTCATTCCCAAAACTAACATTGCCACCAATGCCACACATACTAAACCTTTAATTTTCTTCATAATAAATTCCTCCTAAATTTAATTTTCTATATATTTTTTATGGTTCAACTATATTAAACTTTTCATCTTCTGATATAGAAAACTCTGTAAGATTATCGGTAATCAGTTCAAAATATTTTTTGTCGCCATTGATTTTAACATGCTTGTCCATGCCTTGGCTGTTTCTCTGAAGAATGAGGAATAATCCATTTTTCGGGCAGGTTACAGAAACATTTGCATCGTCTGCAAGCTCTCCCTTGTACACAAGCATTACACCGGATTTAATGTGTACGGTATAATCTTCTTTTGTATCTATAAGCGAAAAGTTCACCTTGAAATCTTGCTTAGCCAAAGCTTTTTTGTTTAAAACGATACTCATATAATCAAATATCATTTCTGATGTCATATTTTTTTGAATTCCACCATCAGAAACTGCATTCTTTCCTTTTACTGCAAGGTTTCCATTTCTTAATTCTGATGCCGCTGAAAGATACGCATTTCGCCATGTTCCTGATTCTGCCTGATAACCAAGCTGTTCCAATGCATCTGCACAAAGCAATCTTGCATCTTGATTTTCCGGGTCTGCATAGACTAAAACATTAGTGATTTCTGCAACCCACTGATATTCACCTTTATCAAAATCTTCTTTTGCCTTTTTTATAATTTTGTCTGTATCACCAAGATATTTCACCCATTTTTTTGCACTGTCTGAGGGAGGAAGAGGATTAAGATTTACAGGATTTGCGTCATACCATCCCATATATTTCTGATATACCGCTTTTGAATTATGTGCAACTGTTCCATAATACTGACGGGTATACCAGTTTTTTGCAAGGTTTTCGGGAAGCTCTATCATATTTGATATTTCATCTGAGGTATAACCCTGATTTATATATGTAAGTGTCTGATCGTTTATAAATTTATAAACCGCCGCAGTATCTTCCATATACTTTAAAATCACATCATTTCCCCAATGAGGCCAGTTATGGGACTGGAAAGTAACTTCTGCATCTTTTCCATATCTGCTTATCGCTTCAAGAATATACTTTGACCACGCACTTCCGTCACGAACCTGAGCACCTCTTAAAGTGTATAAATTGTGAAGAGTTGTTGTACAGTTTTCAGCCAACCATAACGCATTTTTCTGCGGAAACCATATATTCATTTCAGCCGGAGCCTCAGTTCCCGGAGTCATCTGAAATTCCATTTCTACGCCATCTATTGTAATTTTTTCACCTGTAGCCTTGATTTCGTAAGTAGGCGTAATAAAGCTAACTACTCCGGTTGACTGTCCCATACCTATTCCCATAGCCATTTTTCCTGTCACACCCGGTTCCAAAAATACTCCATACTGATAATTTGCTCGTCTTGTCATAGCTTTTCCTGCATATACATTCTCACTCACGGCGTGGGTGGTGAAATGTTCAGGTACAATAATCGGAATTTTTCCGCTTGCAATTTGTGCCTCTATCGGAAGAGAAGAATCTGCAACCTCTTCTTCAGATATCACTCCTTTTATTCCTCCAAAATGGTCAATATGAGGATGTGATATCACAACGGCTTTAATAGGCTTTTCTCCAAGATTTTTCTCTATCAATTCCATAGCAGCCTTACTGCATTCCATAGTCATAAGAGGGTCAAATACAATTCGTCCACTGTTTCCCTCAATAATAGTAAGGTTTGCCATATCATAGCCACGAACCTGATATATACCGTCAGTCACTTCAAACAAACCATATGCATGATTATTTTTACTGTTTTCCCATAGACTTGGATTTACAGAATCAGGGGACTTTTCTGTTTCGTCTAAGAATGTATATGCCTTCTGACTCCAAATTACATTACCATTTTCATCCTTGAGTTCAAGAACATCTGGTGCATCTATAAGTCCTCTTAATGCAAATTCACTTTCCTGTTTATCTTCAAAGTCAAGTAAATCATAAACACCTGCATTTATTTTGGCTGTATGCTCTGTGGCAGATTTGGTGTTTGAATTAAGCATTGTTTTATCGCATCCTGTAAGCAACGGGCAGGCAAGAAGCATTGCAATAAAAACGCTTAATAATTTCAAATAACCTTTCATATCAAATTCTCCTTCTACACATTTGCGTTTATAATATTTTATATATTTTTACTTATTATTTGCAAAAGTTCAGACAGTCAGCAGAAATATAAGTTCTGCCATTTTCTATGTATGCAATTCTGTCTGACTCAAAATTATTTTCGTCAACGGTAACAACATTTGTATCTGCCATAAAGATTACTGTTGAATTACCTGTTTTAACAATAATTTTTTTTGGCTCAAGTGCGTTCCAGATAACTTCGTATCCTTTCTCTTCAAAACTTTTGCGAAGCGGTATGTATTCATCGAGTATATTTATTCTGTTCTGACTTTGTGCATACTCACCGCCAATCACTCCGTTTAAATTTTCCGTAATGTAGCTTTCAAGAAGTTCTACATCGAGTATTCCTGTATCCGACAAAAGCTTTGCCCCTTTAAACATCGTTGCCCCTCCGCCATACTCCATAAGGAGATAGCTATGGGAAGCAAGAGTATACTTTTTATCAAGTACAATTGGCTCATATGCACCGGTTTCCTGATTAAGTACCTCAACATCTGATACGCGTCTTGCTCCTTCTACGCTCACAAACTCCTGGTTTTCATCAAGCATTACAGAATGCTTAATTTGGGGGTCAAAATCGAATTTAATGCCCGATACATGCTGGAAGCTTCCGTTTTCTTCCGGATAAAAAACCAATCCATATTCAAGCATATCCACAATTTGCTGCCCCGTCACCTCTGAAATGCAGGTTTTATTGGCAAACGGAAAAACTCCTAAAATTTCATTGAATGTAATATCACCTGTATCAATATCATTTCTGATACCACCACCATTAATAAATCCAATATCTGCACCTGTAATCTCGCGATATGCATCTGCACAAAAATCTCCAAGGTTTGTTTCGGCATTTCTGATAATTCTGTTTCCCTGTTCATCAAGCGTAGTAAGGCTAACTTCGCTCACACCGATTTTTCTCTCACCAAGTTTTGCGTATTCTTCATTTATAGTAGCAATATATTTTGTTATTTCTTCATCGGTTTTTTCGTATGTTTGGGTGGGTACAAGCTCGGTTTTTATTGCTCCGTCTGACAGAGTAAGCTTGCCTATATTAGCAAACCCTGTTCCTGTGGATGCAACGATTACATCATTACCGGCTTTGTCGTTTACTACCATACCTTCCACAACGCTGTGTGAATGTCCATCGAGAACCACATCAAGTCCAGTTGTATTCTGAATAAGTGTCTGTGCGCTCCACTGCTCAAAAACATATTCCGTTCCAAGATGGGCAAGTGCAATTATGTAATCCGCGCCTTCTTTTTTTGCAGCATCTATGCTTTTTTGTGTGTTTTCGTAAAGTGTATCTGCACAAAAGCTATATGTATACTGACCTTCTTCATTTTTAAACTGTGCAGGTGAAGAAGATGTTAAAGTATCGGGTGTTATAATTCCGATATATGCAACCTCTGTATCACCATAGGGCACTATTATGTATGGATTAAAAACACTTTTTTCTTCGCCAATTTTCTTGTAGTTGGAACAAACAACAGTTGAATCAAGTTTATTGACAAGCTCATGCAGACGCTCAGTTTTATAATCAAATTCATGATTTCCAAGACCTACGGCATCATACCCAATCAGATTCATAATGTTTATTATATATTCGCCCTTTGAAACTATGCCAAGGCTACCACCCTGAACAAAATCGCCGGAGGTTACAACACCGACATACTCTGCATCATCAGATATTTCATCCTTTAGTGCAGCAATCTTTGCATAACCATCCACACTGCAATGAACATCACTTTCAAACAGAATCACAATTTCCTGTGTGTCCGCTGCACTTGTTACCAACCCCAGAGAAGACAACAGCATAGCCAACACGACAAAGCCGATACAAATTTTCTTTTTCATACATTAACAGTCCCTTTCAATAATTGTTTTTTAAGACCTGCTATTCCGATTAAAAAGTCAGCACAAGTCTCACATTAAAAGTGTCAAACTCTTTTCATTTTTCAGTATTTAATTACCTATTGAAAAATTTGTCACACTATGCTATAATGATTATACACCGCCCATCGATGGGCGATGCAAGTGTTTTTTTGAAGATTTTTCACATTTATTTAAAAAATTTATTTTATGTTATAAAATGAGGGATTTTTTATGGAAAATAAACATTTATTTTCTATCGGCGAAATTTCAAAAGCCGTTGGAGTTACAAGAAAAATAATATTGAATTACGAAACAAAAGGACTTATTGCACCGGATAAAAAAGACGGAGCTACCGGCAACAGATATTACAGCATTGATACCTTTACTCAGGTTCGTACTATCCGTGTGTTTCAAAACTTAGGACTTTCTCTTGACGAAATCCGTGAATACCTTAATGATAAATCTGATTTAGAGCCGATGATACAAAGGCTTGAGAAAATGAAGG
>JAZNCG010000131.1:0-6778 GCA_045587405.1 Ructibacterium sp.
TGTTTATGGATACAGGTCTTGGCAGAGATGGATATTCTATTATCGGTCAAGGTAAAATAGATAATATATTAAGCACAAAGTCTGAGGACAGACGCCAGATTTTTGAGGAAGCAGCGGGAATTTCCAAGTATAAATATCGTAAAATTGAAGCGGAGAGAAAGCTTGCACAGACAGCAGATAACCTTACCAGAATTGAGGATATTTTAGGTGAACTGGAAACCCAAATTGGTCCCTTGGAAAGACAATCTGAAAAGGCGAAAAAATATTTGGTTTTGCGTGATGAGATGCGTGGGCTGGATATAAGTGTTTCGGTTATCAACGGCGAAAATGCAAAAAAAGAATTGTCAACTTTGAATGAGGATATTGCCATACTTTCTCAACAGATTGGGGAAATTAAGGCAAAGCTTGATGAAACAGATAGAGAAATAGGTGCTATGTATGATGGGCTGGCAGAGTTTGATAAGAAAACGGAGAGTTTCAGAGAAGAGGACAAGCTTGCCACCGAGAAAATAAATAACCATAAAAATCAGATTAATCTTTTGACCAGTGATATGGAGCATAATGCTCAAAACATTCATAGACTTCAAGAAGAAATTGAAGGCGGAAAAACAGAGGTTTCCCGTATTGATAAGGAAACAGAGGCTCAACTTAAAGAGCTGGAAAGATTAAATATTAAAAAGGACGCAACTGCAAAAGCGTTGGAAGAACTAATCGCCGAAACTAAGCAGGCAGATAACGAGGCAGGAGATAAGAACGGTATTCTGGAGAAACTTAGCGGGGATATTGTTGGAATAACAAACGAGATAAATAATCTGAAAGCCGGCATATCTAATATGGAGGTTTTGTCGGAGAGTTTTTCGAGCAGAAAAAATGTTATAGAAAAGGAACTTTCCGACAGATGCAAGGACAAGGAGCATTTAACGGAAGAACATAAAAAAAGACAAGAACAACTTGATGTTTGCAAGGCAGCTGCGGAAGAAACTTCTGCCCAGGTTCAAAAAATTCAAGAGGAATTAAACCTTGCAGAAAAGCATATCAAGGAGCTTGGGGAAGAACTGGATAACTCTAAACAAGAGCTTAACAGACGGATTTCGAGATGTAATATGCTCAAGGATATGGAAAACGAATACGAGGGATATAACCGCGGTGTTAAAGGGGTTATGACGGCGTATCGTGATGGTAAAATTCCCGGAAGTGAGATATACGGTCCGTTGGGACAGCTTATTAAGACGGATAAAAAGTACATTGTGGCAATAGAAACCGCTTTGGGCGGGGCAAACCAAAATATTGTAACCCAATCCGAGGAAGATGCAAAAGAGGCAATAGGTTATCTTAAAGGTCATAAACTGGGAAGAGCAACATTCTTGCCTGTCAGCGCAATCAAGGGTAAGAAATTCGATGATAATTCTGTCAAAAAGATGCAAGGCTATATTGCAATCGCTGCGGATTTGGTGGAATGTGAGGATTTATATAAAGATATAATAAGTAGTTTTCTTGGCACAACTGTTGTTTGCGATACATTGAATAATGGTGTAACAATGGCTAAAAAGTCAGGGCATAAATTTAGAATTGTAACGCTGGATGGAGATATTATTCAGGCAGGCGGTGCTATGACGGGCGGAAGTGCCGCAAAGACTACGGGCTCCTTATCAAGGGCAGGAGAGATAGAGAGCCTTAATAAGGAAATAGACCGATTTAAAAACTCTGTTTCGGCGCAGGAAAAGAAAATGTCTAAGCTTGCCGAGGATGTAGAAGATTATAAAAAGGCTATGGCTGAAAAAAATCGTAGCCTTAACGAAAAAAATCAAGAGGTTGTTCGTCTTAATTCCGAACTACAACATTATCAGATTTTGTTAGACAACCTTAAAAATCAGGACGGAAAGTATCAAGACGAGCTTAAGGATATATCTGCAAGGCAAGACGAAATCTCAAAGGAGATATCAAAGAAGCAAGAGGATATTGACAAAAGGCTTAAAAACAGTGGAGAGCTGGAAAAGAAACTGGAAGAGGCAAGACGGGAATATGAGGAGCTTTCGGGCAAGAATGACAGACTTGTGTCGCAGCTTACCGAACTTAATATAGCCCAGAATACAATACTTAAAGATATTGAAGTCCAGAACGACAGGATTTCAAGATATAATATGGAAAAACTCCAATACTTAGAGGCAATAAACGCAAAAACCAACGGCATAAAGATATTTGAGGATAAGAACAAGTCTATTTCCGAGGAAATAGAAAATCTGAAAGATGAACTTATAAAACTACAGGAACAGTTGGTTAGCTGTGGAAACAAAATTAAGGAGTTAAGCTCCGGCAGAGTAGAGTTGGAAGAAAAAATCAGAGATAAGCAAAACTCGGTAAAAAATGTTCAGGAGCAGATGTTTGCTCTAACTCAAAGACAGAGCAAGATGGAAGCTCGTGCGGAGAAATATGATGCGGAGATAGAAAATATAGTAAATCGTTTATGGGAAGAATATGAGCTGACCTATAGCGAGGCAATTGATATGAAGCAGGAAGAGGGCTTTGATTTCAAGATGGCATCTCAGCGAATCCGTGAGCTTAAAGAACAGATAAAGGCTCTTGGTAATATCAACATTGATGCCATAGAAGAATATAAAAATGTCAAGGAGAGATTTGATTTTTTAACTGTTCAGACCAATGATTTAGAAAAGGCAAAGAAGGAGCTTACATCTGTTATTGATGAGATGTTGACTATTATGCAAAACAGGTTTGCAGAGCAGTTCAAGATTATTAATCAGAACTTCAGCCGTGTTTTCAGTGCTTTGTTTGGGGGAGGAAGAGCAAACCTTACTTTAACTGAGCCTGATAATGTTTTAGAAAGCGGAATAGAGATTGAGGCGCAACCTCCGGGCAAGAAATTACAAAGCTTAACCTTGTTGTCTGGTGGAGAAAAGGCGTTTACAGCTATTGCTTTGCTTTTTGCCATATTAGATGTAAGACCAACTCCTTTCTGCATTCTGGACGAGATAGAGGCGGCTCTTGACGATGTCAATGTATACAGGTATGCAGACTATTTGAAACAATATAGCGATAAAACGCAGTTCATTGTTGTAACTCATAGGCGTGGCACAATGGAGGTGGCAAATATTCTCTATGGTGTTACTATGCAAGAGAGAGGTATTTCTAAACTTTTAGCATTGAATATTGATGAGGTTCAGGCATAAAATGTTGTAGCAAAAAAACAGTACAATAAACATATTAGGCAGAAAGGCGATAGAAATGGGTTTTTTTAACAAGATAAAAGATAGTTTAAGCAAAACTCGAGACTCTATAAACGAAAAGTTTGAAACCGTTATAAAAAGTTTCAAATCTGTTGATGAGGAACTTTTCGAGGAGTTGGAAGAGGTTTTGATAACCGCGGATTTAGGCGTAAACACATCTATGGAGATTATAGAACGCTTAAGAAATGCGGCAGATGAAAAACATATAGTAGACAGCAACGAGCTTAAGGGTGAGCTTGCAGAAATTCTCAAAGATATTCTTGTAAGCGGAAGTGACAGCAAGCTTAATGTGCATGGGCTTCCGGCTGTTATAGTTGTAATTGGTGTAAATGGAGTGGGCAAAACCACATCCATAGGCAAGCTTGCCAATATGTATAAACAGCAAGGCAAGGAAGTTGTAATTGCGGCGGCGGACACCTTCAGAGCGGCGGCTATTGAACAGCTTGAGGTATGGGCGGACAGAGCGGGAGTAAGGATAATCAAACAGCAAGAAGGCTCTGACCCTGCGGCGGGTGTATACGATGCCATAAACGCTTGTAAGGGCAAATATGTTGATGTATTGCTTTGCGACACAGCAGGCAGGCTTCATAATAAGAAAAACCTTATGGAAGAACTCAAGAAGATATATCGCATTTTAGAGAGAGAAATTCCTATGGGTGGCAAAGAGGTTTTGCTGGTGTTAGATGCAACAACGGGGCAGAACGCGGTTCAGCAAGCAAAGGAGTTTAAAGAGGCGGCAGATATAACGGGTATAATGCTTACGAAACTCGATGGTACAGCAAAAGGTGGAATTGTATTTGCCATAAAGAATGAGTATGATATTCCTGTTAAGCTTGTAGGTGTCGGAGAGGGAATGGATGATATTGCCTTGTTTAATGCTGAAGAATTTGTAAATGGAATTTTAGATATTGAAGAAGAAAATTAAATTTTAACATATGAGAGGGGAAAATAAAATGAAGCAAGATATGATTATTATTTTGGATTTGGGAAGTGAAGAGAACACTAATGTGGCAAGAGCTGTGCGTTCCCTTGGTGTATATAGTGAGATTTACCCCCACGACATTACCGCAGATGAGATTAAGGCGTTGCCTAATGTTAAGGGTATTATTATAAATGGCGGTCCTAATCACATTGTAGACGGAGAGGAGATTTTCGTTGCAGATGAAGTTTATGCGATGGGAATTCCAACTATTGCAATTTGTTATGATAAGGGAAAGTGTCAGGTTAAGATAGATGCTCTTCCAAAGGAAGATAGCGAGATGGCAGAGACTTTGAAGAGTTTTGTGTTTGATACCTGCAAAGCTGAGGCAAACTGGAATATGAAAAACTTTGTTGCAGATCAGATTGAATTGGTTCGTAACCAGGTTGGTGATAAAAAGGTGTTGTTGGCGCTTTCAGGCGGAGTAGACTCTTCTGTTGTTGCGGCGCTTTTGTTTAAGGCAATCGGAGATAAATTGACCTGTGTTCATGTAAACCACGGACTTTTAAGAAAGGGCGAGGCAGAACAGGTTGTTCAGGTTTTCAAAGAGGAGCTTGGGGCAAACCTTGTGTATGTAGATGCCTGCGACCGTTTCTTAGGTAAACTTGAAAATGTAGCAGACCCTGAAAAAAAGAGAAAGATTATCGGAGCGGAATTTATCCGTGTGTTTGAGGAAGAAGCAAGAAAACTTGAAGGAATCGAATATCTTGCGCAAGGTACTATTTACCCTGATATAGTTGAAAGCGGAACAAAGACGGCAAAGGTTGTAAAATCCCATCATAATGTAGGTGGTTTGCCTGAGGATTTGCAGTTTGAGTTGGTAGAGCCATTAAGACAGCTTTTCAAGGACGAGGTTCGCGCGTGCGGAGTGGAACTTGGCTTGCCTGCTGAGATGGTATATCGCCAGCCATTTCCGGGTCCCGGATTGGGAGTCCGTTGCCTTGGAGCAATAACGAAAGACAGATTAGAAGCTGTAAGAGAGTCTGATGCGATATTGAGAGAAGAGTTTAAAAATGCAGGTCTTGATAAAACAGTATGGCAGTATTTTACTGTAATTCCTGATTTTAAATCTGTTGGCGTTCGCGACAATGCAAGGTCGTATGAATATCCTGTAATACTCCGCGCGGTAAATACAGTTGATGCTATGACAGCTACAATTGAGGAGATTCCCTGGCCGATTTTGTATAAGGTAACAGACAGAATTTTAGCTGAAGTAAAAGGAGTTAATCGTGTATGCTATGATATAACTCCAAAACCCGTCGGCACCATCGAGTGGGAATAAAATGAAAAATCCCCGAAAACCTTGAAATATCAGGGTTTTCGGGGTTTCTTTTTGCCTTTTGAGTGCATTTTGAGTACAATTTTGATTTATTCTTCTACTTTAGTTTGAAAAGTCAGGTGGAATCTTAACCGATATTCCGTCACTAGAATTTAGCATAATACTAGAATGCTGAAGTTCAAGTTCAATAACTTCTTTCTGTTCTGCCAATTCTTCTAAAATATTAATAAGCTCCTTATCAGATGTGTCGCAGATTTCTGCGGCACATTTTTCGTATCTGTGGTTAATTCTTTCCCACTTTAAAATATCACTTAATATATTTTCGTTCTTCAAGTAATATACGAGGTTGTTAGCAGATAATTCGGCTTGGTTTGTCTTTGCAGCAAAGAAATTTGTTATAAACGGATTTATAACAAACTCGACGGTATCTGCATTTATCATACCGTTTTCTTCTCTTTCACCGTTTATGGATACGATTTTAGTTTTAATGAGCATAATCATCAATCCCATAAAATCGCCTACGGTTTCAAGTCTGATGTTATTTTCAATACCTGCAAGTGCAAATGAGCTTACACCAAGAGCTTCTGCAAGTCTGTCAATTTGTGGTGTTTGAGGCACCATTCTATTTATTTCATATTTTCTAATAGAAACCGGATGTATTCCTGAAAGCTCTGCAAGCTTGGCTTGAGTAATTCCTATACGCTTCCTAAAATACTTGATTTTTTCTCCTATTGTCATAGTATTTTTACTCCATTCGTAGTTTTATCACTACAATTATATCACACATAAATAAAAAAATCCATACTTTTTTGGAAAAATGTTAAATATGAACATTTTGTGAAATTTCAAAATTACTCTTGACTTTTTGTTGTGATTGCGCTACAATGTAAATGAAGTAGCGATATCGCAACAAAATGTATGGAAGGAGGATGGCTAATGAGTGTTCAGAACAAAACCTACATTACTGCAACGGAATTAGCGGAAATGCTCGGAATATCCAAAGGGCACGCTTATAAAATCATAAGAGGTCTGAACAACGAGCTTAAAAAAGATGGATATATTGTTTTTTCGGGAAAAGTACCCAAAGACTATTTTAATAAGTGTTGTTATGGTTACGGCGTACAATGAGGAGGTAGTTAAGCTATGAAGGCTGAAAAAGACAAGAATACCGGGAAATGGCTCATTCAATTCCGATATACAAATTGGCAGGGTGAGCGAAAGAAAACTACAAAACGAGGCTTCAATACAAAAAGAGAAGCAGAAGAATGGGTGAGAAAC
>JAZNCG010000132.1:0-4030 GCA_045587405.1 Ructibacterium sp.
GTTGGATAAAAGTCCTGAACCTGCTCAGGGGTTAAATGGTTATCCCTTAAAAACTCAGACAAAGAAATGGCATCTGCAAGAGTACTACCCGGATGCGAAGACATCAAATATGGAACAAGAAATTGTTTTTTTCTTATTTTATCATTAATATTAAAATATTTTTTTGCAAATTTTTCATACACAGCGCGATTAGGTTTTCCCATATATTTAAGAACATTATCTGAAATATGTTCGGGAGCCACCTTTAATTGACCACTTATGTGATGTTTACATAGTTCGATAAAGAACTCATCATTCTTGTCATAAATTAGATAATCAAATCTAATGCCTGAACGGACAAAAACTTTTTTAACGCCTTCTATTTTTCGTAGTTTTCTTAATAACGATAAATAATCCTGATGGTCTACTTCAAGGTTTTTGCAAGGCTCAGGGAATAAACACTGTTTATTTGTGCAAACACCGCGTTGAAGTTGAGCTTTACAAGAAGGGCTGCGAAAGTTTGCGGTAGGACCGCCAACATCATGAATGTAGCCTTTGAAATTTTTCTTATGCGTAAGCTGTTCTGCTTCTGCAATTAACGAGTTATGGCTTCTTGAGGTAACAGTTCTGCCTTGATGAAAAGCGAGTGCACAAAAATTACAAGCCCCGAAACATCCTCTGCAAGAGGTCAATGAAAATTCAACCTCAGAAATTGCGGGAATACCACCTGATTTTTCATAAATAGTATGGTAAGTGCCGACATATGGCAGAGAATATACTGCATCAAGTTCCTCTGTTGTAAGTGGTTTGGCAGGTGGATTTTGAACTGTATAAATATCTCTGTCAAGCTGGGCAACAGGCCTGCCTCTGAATGCATCTTGTTCTGCATATTGTAGTGCAGTTGCCTTTGCATACAAGGTTTTATCTGAAGAAACTTCATCATATGTTGGTACAACAACACAGTCTTCAGGCAATAAATCCTTGTCTTTTTCTTTGTACATAGAGCCATTTATTTGCTTGATATCCCCAATTGGAACTGAAGCATTAAGATATTCGGCAACCTCTACAATTTGTCTTTCGCCCATACCAAAAAGCAAAAGGTCCGCACAACTGTCTATTAATATACTGCGCCGAACTTTGTCCGACCAATAATCATAATGAGCAAAACGCCGAAGACTTGCTTCAATTCCGCCAATTATGATTGGAATGTTTTTCCCATAGGCTTCTCGTATTCGATTGCAATATACAATTGTAGCACGGTCAGGTCTATAACCTGATTTTCCTCCAGGAGAATATAGGTCGGTATTTCTGCGTTTTTTAGAAACTGTGTAGTGGTTTACCATAGAATCAATATTTCCGGCAGAGACCAAAAATCCCAAACGAGGACGCCCAAGAGTTTTAAATGGTTCGCAACTATGCCAATCGGGTTGTGAAATAATTCCAACGCTGTAGCCGTTATGTTCTAAAACTCTTGAAATAATCGCCGGCCCAAAACTGGAATGGTCTACATATGCATCTCCGATTACATATATAAAATCAAGTTGTTTGATACCTCGCTCTTCCATATCTTTAATTGAAATCGGTAAAAAATTTTTATAAGTATTCATAGAAAATATAATACCTCATTTTTATAGAAAAAGCAAGTATTATAATATAATTATACAAATAAGTTGATGAGTTGATACAAACCATTGGTAATTATACAAACAACAATTGCTGTAACTGTAGGGATAGCAACTGCTAAGGATGTCCATTTTAAACTGTTTGTTTCTTTTTTTATTGTAAACAAGGTTGTTGCACATGGAAAGTGAAGTAGGGAAAACAACATAATATTTATCATAGTTATAGGAGTCCACCCATTTTGAATAAATAAGGTTGTAAGCTCCGAAATATTTTCCACATCTGTAATGGTATTTGAGGATAAATAGCCCATTAAGATTATTGGAAGCAAGATTTCATTAGCCGGCAGAGCCAGGATAAAAGCTAACAGTATTAATCCATTAAGACCCATAATTTGCGCAAATGGATTTAAGAAATCGGATATATGAATAAGTATGCTTATTTCATTTATATTTATATTTGCCAGAAGCCATATTATAACACCTGTAGGTGCGGATACTTTTATAGAGCGCCATAAAATCTTCACTGTTCTGTCGAGAATTGACCTTATAATTGTTTTTGATATATCTGGTTTACGAAATGGCGGTATCTCCATAGAAAAAATGGAAGAGTCGTTTTTAAAAAATACTACTGTTATTATTTTGCTTATTATAAGAGAAATAATAACTCCGAAAAGTATTAACAATAAGACAGATACTGTTGTAAATATAAAATAGTTTTCCTTAAACAAAATGCTTGCCAATATTCCCGACATTGTTATAAAAAAAGCAAATCTTCCGTTACAGGGAATAAAGCAATTTGTAAGCATAGCTGTAATTCTTTCCTTTTCTGATGAAAAAATTCTACATCCCGTAACGCCGACTGCATTACACCCCAATCCCATACACATAGTCAGAGATTGTTTTCCGCAAGTTCCGAATTTATTAAAGCATTTATCAAGATTAAATGCGAGTCTTGGCAGATATCCCCAATCCTCGAGAAGAGTAAAAATCGGGAAAAATATCGCCATAGGAGGCAACATTACAGATGTTACCCAAGAGGTTGTTTGATAAACTCCATCAAGCAAAATACTGATTATAAAATAAGGAAGATTTAACGATTTAAGAAGGGATTTCAAATTTATTTTCAGTGATCCAAATAAATTTAAAAGTAGCTGCGATGGATAGTTTGAAACACAAATTGTCAGCCATAAAAGAAAACTTATAAAAACAATAATTATTGGAATACCAATTATTTTTGAACATAAGATTTTATCAAGTTTAAGATTATTTTGATTTGTGATATATTCTTTGGATGTTACCTTATCTAAATAGTAAACAGAAACTGAATTAACAGATGAAATTATATGTTCAGAAATTTTTTCAAGAGTAAAGGCATCTGCTGCCAACTTTTCGCGTTCAGTTTTTACTGTATGTAAAATTGACAATCGCTGAAATTTATTTAAATCAAAATAATCTAATAATTTTTCCGAAAATGAATTATCTTCTAAAAGTTTGACAGATATAAAGCGATTTGTGAAATTTGTAAACGGTAATCCCGAAAGAGAAAAGCCTATTTTTTCTATTGCAGCTTCTATTTTTTTGTCATATTTAACAGGCTGAAAAACATTACCGAAAACCTGTGATGAATAACAAATGTCATGGATAAAACCTTTTAGCTTTTTTACTTCATTTTTATTTTTTGCAGAAATGCCTATAATGGGAATGCCAAGCTTTTCTTTTAAAAAATTTACATCAATTTTAATATTTTTTTTAGTTGCTTCGTCTAAGAGATTAATGCACAAGGCGACTCGTGGAGTTATTTCCATGATTTGAAAAAGAAGTTTTAAACTTTTGGAAAGGGATGTTGCATCTGCAACAACAAGTGTAAACGACGGATTTTCGAAACAAATATTATCTCTTGCAATTTCTTCTTCGGGGGAATTTGAATTTATGGAATATGTTCCGGGTAAATCTATGATTTCATATAATGCTTGATTTTGCTTGAATGTTCCGCGTGCAACCTCTACGGTTTTCCCTGTCCAGTTTCCTGTGTGTTGATGCATTCCGCAGAGAGAATTAAAAATAGTGCTCTTGCCAACATTGGGCGTTCCTGCCAGATTTATTTTAAATTTGTTCATATTGAATTCCACAGCCTTTCTGCCCCAATAACATAAGTTAAGATTTATAAATATATATGTTTTTTGCTGTATCATTTCTAAGAGCAATAGTCGTTTCGAGTATTTTATACGCTGAAGGGTCACCTAAAGCACTTGTGTAAAGAAATTTTATATTAACTCCGGGTAAAAAACCCAATTCATACAGCTGATTTTTGATTTTGGCAGGTGCATCTATATGGCTTATACACCAATTACTTGTGTTGTCTATATCAAATAATAATTTTTCCATCATTATACACACCTCCAATTTTATTATAATATATTTCTCTAACA
>JAZNCG010000133.1:0-2646 GCA_045587405.1 Ructibacterium sp.
TCGAATCTCGTCTTCCGCTCCAGAAAAAAGCACTTCTTCAGAAGTGCTTTTTTTAATGAGGTTTGCTTTGCGGCAAATGACATTGATACGCTGATGTTTATGGCATGTGTTTCGGGTATTTTTAGGCAAACATCGAACCATATCGGGCGTTAATTCGATATATCATTAGTGAAGAAAGCAAATGCATCATCGAAAACAATTATATTTATGCTATAGTTATTAGAAAGGTGGTTCTAATATATGAAAGAGAATAAATTTAAGTAACTTTCAGATAAATGTGCTCAAATCAGAGCTACCATTATCGCAACTTGTAAAACTGAAAAAGAAAATAATTAATATGTTTTGACTTTTTTAAATTTTAATGATATAATATGTCCTAATTAAAATTGAATTTTTCTTGATGAAATGAATAAGCTTGCGTGGAAGGATTAAAGATGAAAAATTCCAATTTAGAAATTTATAAAAAATATATTAAATTATCTTGTGGTCGTGAAGAAAAATGTAGTTCTGCAGGGGAGTAGATATGTTTTATCTCTAACTTGATAGAATTATAACTTAACTTGATTAATTAAGAAGGAAGAGAAAGTTGTTATGAAATTGGCTAAATTTTGTACTAAATTATATATTTTTCATATTGTTTTTGTTATAGTTGCATTTATTGGTATTTTGCCACTTTGGATTATAGTGGAGCATTTGCCTTTTTTATATAGTGGCATAACGGGATTTTTTTATATTGTATCTATGTATTCTATAAGCTGGAATTTTGGTAAGTTAGACGCAAGAGGTATAGAAGGGTTTTATCCTGATAGAGCTTTGCCTGTGAAGGCGGCATTGATTTCTTCTGTTGTTAGTGTTGGCTTATTTTTGCTTAGTGTGTACTATTCTGATATATGGAATACAGAAATTGGATTTATTAATGGTGAGCATCCGTTTTTTATGGATAATTGCTATCTTGCGGGTACCACAGATTTAATATTCAGATGCTGGTTTTTGCCATTCCTTGCGTTTATGGGTAGTAGAAATTTAGTTGCATATATTATCATTATTTTAATTCAGCCTGTTGTTGTAATTGTAGGATACAATGTCGGACTTACAAAGTTTGAAATAATGGATAAAGTTGTTGGCAAGCTTGTGTATAAAAAGAAAATAGAACAGCAACAACAAAATCAAAAAAGCCCTTGGAATAAATAAAAACCGATTTTTCAGAAATATGAAATCTGCTTTTAAAGAATTTACATATTAATAATATGTAAAAAGCTCACGGAGGGAAATGCTTGATGAAAATTTTATTAGATAATAATAAGAATTATTATAAAGCGAATATGCATTGTCACAGTGTATACTCAGATGGTGAGAGAACGGTTGAGCAGATAAAAGAGGATTATAAAAATATGGGATATTCGGTTGTAGCTTTTACCGACCACGAACATTTAATGGATAATTCTCATTTAAACGACGAAAATTTTTTGGCAATAACATCTTGCGAGCTTGCTATTAAAGAGATTGCCAATATGTCAACATTAGTAAAAAAGGATATGAAGGTTTGCCATTTGAATATATATTCCCTTGACCCTCATAACATTAAAACTCCTTGTTATAGCCATGTTTATGACCATTACATAAATGAAACAACAAAAGATAAGATATATATTCCCGAAAGCTCTTATGAAAGAGTGTATGGGGCGGAGGGAATAAACGATATAATTCAAAAAGCCAACGAACAAGGCTTTTTGGTGTCTTATAATCACCCACGATGGTCTTTGGAAGATGTAAGAAATTATTTGCAATATAAGGGTTTATGGGCAGTAGAAATTTTTAATTATGGTTCGTGGAAGCTTGGATATTTTGAATATAATATAAATACATATGATGATTTTCTCCGCGAAGGGGAAAGGGTTGCTTGTGTTGCAGGGGATGATAACCATAATACACAGCATTGTTTCGGCGGATTTGTTATGATAAATGCTGAAAAACTGGAATATGGATGTGTTATGGAAGCTCTTAAAAATCACAATTTCTATGCATCGACAGGAGCAGAGATTAATGGTTTATATATAGATGGGGATAAGGCGCATATCTCGGTGCCATGCGGAGAGAGAATTGTTATGACAACGGGAATAAGAAGAACGGTTGTTAAGGATTTATCGGATGAAGAGAATTTAGATAATATTGTTTTTGATATTTCCAAGGATGACAGATATATAAGATTTGATGTTATAGATAAAGATGGTAAAAGGGCGAATACTTGTGCGTATTTTGTTTAATGAGAGGTACAATATGTACTGCATTAAATTGATAAAACCCTTAAAATATAATAACAGGAGTTGAGGTTATTGGATTTTGCGTCAATATGTGTCCGTGGCGACAAACAGGATAATAATGATTATATGGGAATTTTAGAGGAAGTATATTGTACTTGTTTTGCAGTTGCAGATGGAAAAACAGAGCCTAAAAGTTCCGAGTTGGTTATTAAAAAAATATTAGAAGATTTTAAAGAACAATCCGAAATAACAACGGCAACACTGCCTAAGTTTTTTGAAAAGGCACAAGCGGTTTTGGAAGAGTCGCAGAAAGATGAAATTGAAACAGTAGGATGTGCCGCAGCGGTTTTGCTCACTGATGGCGAGTTGGCTGTTTGGGCGCATA
>JAZNCG010000134.1:0-2870 GCA_045587405.1 Ructibacterium sp.
TAATATTTGTTTTTTTACCGCAGTAACTATTGGTTACTATATTGCATTGGGTTATGGTGCGTGGCGTATTTCTATCGGAGCTATGACATTTGGTACCTTAACTGCAATTCTTGAATTGACGGGGAGTATAACATCTCCTTTTAGGCAGCTTGCAAGTTTGTTTCCGCAGTATATGGCAGTTTGTGCATCGGCGGAGCGTTTGGAAGAATTGGAAGACTTGCCTGATGATGAAATCAAATTGGATAAAAATTTGTCTGTTGATTTCGATGATATTAAATGTGTTTCTTTTAAACGCGTCGATTTCTCTTATGGAGATGGAACGGTTTTGGAGAATATAGATTGTTCTTTGTTTGTTAATAGGATGACGGCTATTATTGGCGAATCCGGTGTTGGTAAAAGTACATTATTGAACTTATTAACAGGTGTTCTTAAGCCTACAAAAGGTGAAATCGTTATTCGGACAGATAAAGATGAGATTTCATTAAATGGTGTAAAAAGAGATATGTTTGCATATGTTCCGCAAGATTTCTTATTACTCTCTGGGAATGTTATTGACAACATAACATTATTTGATGAAAATCCGGATATAGACAGAGTGTGGAACGCTCTTAAATGTGCTGAGCTTAAAGAAGAGGTTTTGGCGTTTCCCGACGGGCTTTATACTCAGCTTGGCGAAGGAGCCGGCAGATTGTCCGGGGGACAAAGACAGAGAATGGCGATTGCTCGTGCTTTGTATAGTCATGGTAAAATTCTTCTTTTAGACGAGGCAACATCGGCCCTGTCTGCTGATGCAGAAAAGAAGATTATTTCAAATCTTCGCGAAGCAAAGAAAACGGTGATATTAGTTACTCATCGTAAAACCGCTGTTGATTTATGCGACGATGTTGTTGCGTTGGAAAGCGGTATGATTATGAAAAATAATTAAAATTTTAAAATATCTTTAAATTATCTTAAGGAGGAGATAATAGTGTTAAAAAGATTAGTTAGTTTAGTAGTTGGGGTAACAGTTGCTTGCTCCGTAGTGGGTGCCTTTGCGGCATCAATTTCAACGACAACAGAGTATGACACAACTAACCCAGGTAAAATTAATGTTACAAGTGTAGTTTCTGGTGTTGATTCTAGTGCTCCGGTTACATATTTGGCGTACAAAGGTGATAAACCTGTTGTGAATATTACAGGCAATGATGTCATTTATATTGACCAGGTTAGTGAGAATACAACAATTAGTTATTCTACAGACAAAGAAAACATTGGTGCAACATTGTTAAGTAACGCTCCTTTACAGTCAACTATTCCTGCTGGAGCGACAACTATTAAGTTTGATAACCAAGTTGTTGGCACCTATGAAGGCAACGGGGAAGGTTTTGTTACCATTGAATATGCTGATAGTGCTTTAGTTTCCGGTATTGAATTGGGTGACAAAGATTTGGTGTATGGCACAGATTATTTAATTGCAATGAATGGTAACATTAAGATTAATGCTTCATATCTCGTAAGTAATGAACCTGAGGTTAATTTTACATTGATTAAAGACAGTACAACTGATGCTGTTATTACTCTTATTAATAGTTTTGTAGGTTTTGTTAATGGATCTGAGAATTTCAGAAGGATTACTGTTGCTGCAAATGCTAAAGGTTCATCAGATTATGGAATTGTTCTAAAGCATGCACAAGTAGATGGTCGCGATGAAACTAAATGTAAAGCTGTTGCAAAAGATAGCGATGGTAACTTTGTAATTGTTTTAAATGGTTTAGAAAATCTTAAAGATGAGATTGATGAAACAGACGGAGAAAAGAAAATAGAAGTTTATGCATATTCAGGTGATCAAGAAGTTCTTGCTGAAATGATTACGTGGAATTAATTTAGTTTAATTTAGTTAATGGAGGAATATAAAATGAAAAAATTAGCTTTTGAATTTGCCGGTAGTTTTGATATGCCTGCAATGAAGGTTATGAAAATTGAAAAAGAAAACAACATTATGTTTGCAGGTGCTCAATCAACATTTACTTATAATAAGGGTGGAAATCTTACAACAGCTGATGATTTTGTTAAAATGTTGACTGATGCCGAGTGGGAGGCTGTTCAAGGAGGACAGTCAGGTGAGATCAAGATCGAGGCTTAATCCTTATTATGATTTATAGTATTTCCGGCCTTTTGTTAGATGTTCAGGACAATGGTTGTTTGGACCGGCGTATGGCGGAATATGTAATGCGTTCCCCTGTTACAGGGGAACGCATTTGTAAGTTACGCATAATAATAAGGCAAAATAATGAAATTCACGCGCCCGTAGGAAAAGAAGTTTTTAAAACAGGTCTTTGGCGACTTGTGAAAAATCAGGAGTTTTTATCTGCTTTTAGGTTTTTAGCAGGGAGAGAGGACTCGAATATTATTTCCGCACGAATTGATTTTAAAGATAACGAGGCAGAAATAAGCATTTTACCATCGGAACTTCCCAAGGGTTATCCTGTTGACCTTAAAGAATATGTTTTTGCCGGACAAGCCTTTTCGCAGCTACTATTAAATCACAATAGAATGGTTCTGCATAGTTCTTGCATATGTTATAATGGTAAAGCGATTTTATTTTCTGCCCCATCGGGAACGGGAAAGTCTACCCATACGGGATTATGGAAAGAATATCTTGAGGGCGTTGAGTATATAAATGATGATACCCCTGTTTTGAGATTTGATTATGAAGATGGAGTATATGCTTGTGGAAGTCCATGGAGTGGAAAAACTTCGTTGAACAAAAATATTTCTGCTCCAATTGCAGGAATTATTCTTCTTGAAAGAGGAGAAGAAAATAAAATTGAAAAAGTTAGCAAATTAGAAGCTTTTGCCAGAATTTTAGGTGAAACGAGAAAATTTGCCTT
>JAZNCG010000135.1:0-5392 GCA_045587405.1 Ructibacterium sp.
TACGCCATTCAACAATTCTTGATGGTTTTTCTCTCTTTTCAACATTACCACCGCAAGCAAGAATAATATCTTCTGCTAAAACTGCATCAGGAAGGCAAGTTCTTGCCATGCGGTTTGCGGATGTTGTATAGAAATTCTTACCTTTGAAGAACTCTCTTGGTGCACTGGCTGATGTTATACTTCCGTCAAAGACAAGAGCACATCTGTCGGCATATTCTGCACAAAACTCTATATCGTGTGATACCATAAGAGTGGTGACTCCGTTTGCTTTTAAGTCCAATAAAATATCTGCAAATTCTTCCTTGAAATTTGCATCCATTCCTTTTGTCGGCTCGTCAAGAAGAAGTATTTCAGGTTCCATAAGAAGAATTTTTGCAAGTGCTGCCCTTTGCTGTTCACCGCCGGATAAATCATACGGATGTGAATCTAAAAGATTTTCAATTCTGCAAAGAACGGATATATTATGTACCTTTTGTTCCTTTTCTTCCTTTGAAAGTTTCTTGTCGGAAAGTATTTCCATTAAATCAAGATAAACTGTTTTCTTTACAAATACGCTCTGCGGATTCTGCGGAAGAACACCAAGCAGTCCGTCATATAAGCTTTTTATTTTAGAAATACTTTGTCCTTTTATCAGGACGTCGCCTCGGTATGGCGTATTAAGACCTGATATAAGGGAAAGTGCAGTTGTCTTTCCGGTTCCATTACCACCCACAAGACAAACCAATTCGCCCTTATGTACGCTTAAATTAAATCCCTTTACGACATCAGGCAAGTTCTTTTCGTATCGGAACCAAGCATCTTTGATTTCTATTACAGCTTTGATATTATTTTGTGTTTTATCTTTTGGAATAATATCCGTATTCAATACATTCTCTTTTGAAAATTCTTCGAGCCAAGTTCTGCCTTCTCTGACAGTTAAGGGACAACTTAGAGTATTTTTCACTTCGCCGTGAACTCTCATTGGAGTTGGGAGCGCATTATACATATCGTGATTTTTTGATTTAAGAATTTTACCGAGTTCTTCAGGTGTACTATCTGCAATGATTTTCCCACCGTCCATAACGATAACACGGTCTGCCATCGGGAAAGCATCTTCCAAACGATGCTCGGTGAGAATAACGGTTGTGCCAAGCTCACGGTTTATCTTCTCTAATGTTTTTAAGAACTCACCTGCGGCAATCGGATCAAGCTGACTTGTTGGCTCGTCCAATATAAGAACTGATGGCTGCATAGCCATAACAGATGCAAGGTTTAACAGTTGTTTCTGACCGCCTGAAAGTTCGGTTACTTTCTTGTAAAACCAAGTCTGTATGCCGAAGAAGGATGCCATTTCGGATACTCTTGTTCTGATTTCGGTTTGCTTGTATCCAAGACTCTCTAAACCAAACGCAAGCTCATGCCATACCTTATCGGTTACAATCTGATTATCGGGGTTCTGCATTACAAAGCCAATGCCCGATGCTTGTTCTTTGGTATCATAGTCCGCAAGAATTTTGCCATCAAAATAGATATTTCCGCTCATTTCGCCGTGTGGTGCAAGCGATGATTTTAATAATCTTAAAAGTGTTGTCTTACCGCAACCTGATTTGCCACAAAGCAGAACAAATTCACCTTGATTGACAGTAAAATTTATATCTTCAAGAGCTTTATCACATCTATTAGGATAAGTAAAACTTAAATTTTCGATCTTAAAGCTTTCCATTTTCTCACCTCCCAAATTTCAATTATTATCGGACATATACAAAGTAGCAGATATGCCACAAATACGCTTATACCAAATACAGAAACTTCTGCTGTTTTCATAGAGGGGAAAAATCTGAAATCCATTTCTCCCATTAAATTTCCCACAAATGTATATATACCTAAAAGCAAAATGCAAACAAGTGCTTTTTTATCTCTCTTATCAAATGTAAATATTGAAAATGCAGTTCTTCCGGGGTTTCCGTAGCCACGTGATTTCATACTGTCTGCAGTTTCAATGGCATTTTCTAAAGACCACGTTGTCATAATTGATAAAATATTAAGTCCATTCTTTGCACGCTTTATAATACTGCCATTACTCACATCACGCCCCATACACCTTTGAGCGTTTGTTACCACTTTAAACTGTGCTGAAAACTTCGGTACAAAGCGAAGTGTCATAGATATGATAAGCGACATAGCAGGTATGATTTTACCGAACAGATAGATAAACTTATCACTTGTCATAACCTCGTTATAGCAAGAGAAATGACAGATAACACTCACAATCATTGTGGCTGCACAAAGTCCGTAAACGATTGATTCCAATGTCAACGGATTTCCGCTTGGCAGATACTCTATGATAGTAACGCCTTCGTGATTAAACGCAGGGTTTATAAGTGCCATCATAAGCAGCATTGGGAGCATATATATTAAGTTTGTTTTGATTGCTTTTTTACCTTTCAGCATCACAGAATATGTAAAACCACTTGCAAGTGAAATACACAAGGCTATCGGATGCATAAAAAAGCAACTGAACCCGATTACAAATACAAAGTATGTGAAATTCACAATCGGGTGATATGTTTTAAATTCGCTCATATTAGTATTCAATTCCTTTTCGTGGTGAAACACCCTTTGTATATGGATGACTTATCTCCTTAATTTCAGAGATATAGTCCGATTCATCTGCTATTTTTTCTGTTAGGTTGTGTCCGGTAAGTATTATTTCAGAATGTGCTTTTATTTCCGCAAGCAATTCTAATAAATTATTCTCGTCGACATAGCCGTATTCAACTGCATCAAGTATTTCATCCAAAATAATCATTTGATAACTATCCGCTTTGCTTTTTGCATCTTCAAAAAGAAGTTTGTTGTATGCTTTTGCAAGTGCAGGTGTGCGGTCTTTGTTCAGGTTATCATAAAGCTCATAGTATTCGTTTGAATATAAGACATCAATGCTTTTGATTTCACTCAGAACATTAAATTCCGCAGAATCATTATTCTTTAAAAACTGCACAAATAGAACCTTATTACCGCATCCGGCACATCGAACAGCCGAACCTACAGCGGCAGTTGTTTTTCCTTTTCCGTTTCCAAAATAAGTTTGTATCATTTTTATTCTCCTAACATCAATTTCCGCTAGTTGCATAATATCCGCCAACATCAACCCCTAAATCGCAGGTATATACCCATTCTACTCTATCGCCGGCTTTAAGCTGATAACGGGAGCAACCATAATTGGGGAACCAATCATTAACTTTATACATCCATCCTGAAAGTTCACCGCAGTCAAATTCATAAAGGTTTGCTATTCCCTCAATATATGCACTGTTATATATGGGTGTATTTTCAAATTCCATATGTATTTTATTCCGCTTCATTTCACGAAGCAAAAGATTAAATACACTTTCACCCTCATAAAAAGTTACGGTTTTTTCTGCAAATATTACACCGTCTTTCGGAACAATATCAACCTTTTCATTATCAAGCCACCCAATGTTTTGTAAAATCGTATCACAACGAACCGATAAGGTACAGGTAAGCTCTTTATCCGATATAACTACATCTTGCGGTTCAATTGGAATTGGTTTCCCTTCAGGAACGGGATCTGTCAGATATTTATCCTTACCCGTGGATTCATCTATAACCATTCCGTTTGCCTCAGAATATGATTTGCTACCA
Source organism: Ructibacterium sp. (assembly GCA_045587405.1). Classification (GTDB taxonomy): domain Bacteria; phylum Bacillota; class Clostridia; order Monoglobales; family Monoglobaceae; genus Ructibacterium. Next base: position 3,646 of record JAZNCG010000135.1, read on the forward strand.
TTCTGCACCTTTGAAACATTACTCTCGCTTGCAATTCGCTCTGCTAATGCTTCTTTTTCGGTAGGTGTCATTGGTGTATTATCAGTATTTTGCGGTTTGTTTTCTTCTGTCGCAACTTCATCTGCTTGTTTAATTGGTATCTCACTGACTTTTTGTTCAATTTCTTTAATTTCTTCCTTTGTTGGCTCCGTAGGGGAAGGAGTGTCCGTCGGCTCATCTGTAACTGTTGGTGATTCTGTTTTTATTGGAGCATTTTCAGTTACCATATTTACGCTGCCTTTGGGCTGTGGAGTCCACCCACGAAGTCCCGGTGCATTACCGCCATACCAAAAAACAAAGGTCAAGATGATTGCAATTATAGCACCTACTATTATTTTGTTTTTGTATTTCTTCATCATCATGTTCCTCCTTACAGAAGCTTTGCAGAAAAAAGCATATTGTAAAGCATATAAGCTATCTCTGCTCTTGTAACCGCTTCTTTAGGCTTTATATCCATAACGCTGTCATCAAGGATTTTTTCATTATAGCAAAAAGCAAGTGAGCTTTGCGACCAATCCGATGCATTTACATAGTCAAAGAACTGTGCCAAAACATCACGAACTGCAAGAGTGTCCATTTCGGTATCCATACCGCAAAGTTTTGCGGCTCTTGTAACCATTACCGCCGCTTCTTCACGAGTAATAATTCCATTTGGGTTAAACTCGTTTTTGGACACGCCTTTGATAATGCCGTAGTTATATGCAGTACCCACATAGTTATAAAACCAATCGTTTGTTGTTACATCCTCAAAAATATCATTGCTCTTTTGGGCAAGCCCAAGACCTCTTGCAATAATAGTTGCAAATTCAGCTCTTGTCATTGTACTATTTGGCTCAAAACTGTTTTCTGTTTTTCCATTTATAATTCCTCTTGATGTCAATGCTTCAATGGCAGGCTGATTTTTGTGTGCGCTGATATCGGGAAAGGTTTTTCCCGGAGCAGTTATATTCATTTTTTTAACGTCTGGATTTTTTTCAGGCAAACCTATCATTGTTTCAGTTTTCGCTTCGGAAACGTGAATTGCATCACTCATTCTGTAAAGACTGTTTTTGCCCTCTTTTACCCTATTTACTGCAACAACTCCATAAAAAGCCTGTTCTGTTGACATAAGATTAGAACCACTACCGTCATAAGTATGTAAAAAACCGTTTCCCTCTACATAAAATTCCAGTAAACTATCGAGCATAGTTTTTCCGCTTTTTACAAACCGAGTATCAGTTAGTGGTATTCCAAGTTCACATAAAGCAACAATCATCTGCACACAACTTTCGGAATTTTCCGTATTCCAACTGGAAAAACCGCCGTTTTCATTTTGCCTTTGAGACATACAATCAAGTGCTTTTTCTACGGCAGTTTTAACCTTTTCATTATCCTGATATTTAGATAGTGCCTGAAGTGCCATGCCCGTTATATCAGGGTCGGATATGCCGTCGCCGGAGGCTTGTGCTGTTGTTCCTCCAAATAATGACCAGCCACCGTCCGAAAGTTGGCAGTTAAGAATTCTTTCAATATACATATCTCTTGTTGCCTGAACTTTTGCGTCAGGATTTTGAGGCATATCATAGTTCCCGCTGTCAAGTGCGATTAAAGCCCATATTGGACCGTTCATTCCTTGCCATATAGTTTTTTCATAATCTCCAAGAGGAGTTAATAAATTATATCCTGCAACATCTCCCGGGTTTTTACCGATTGAGGTTAATGCAACAAT
>JAZNCG010000136.1:0-2211 GCA_045587405.1 Ructibacterium sp.
ATAAGCATATAAGAGAAATAAACTTCAGAGATACTGAATTTGAAAAGACAACAACAAAGAAGATAAAACGCTTTAAATATTAATACTAAGGAGTTCGATGTCATGTTTCAGCCAAACATTGTTTCTTCAACTGTGTAAACAATGTTGAAACTATGCAAAAATCCACGATAGAATTGATGATTTAATTATTGCTAAACTGTAATCGAATATGGGCGATTTAATCGCTATCTCATACTATCGCACATACCGGGTGTGCAACACAAAAAAAGAGCTCGCCATGAGCTCTTTTTTTGTGGCCTCTTTATCCCAACTATTGACAAATTATAAACCAATTTCTTCTAAAAAGATTTTCATTTCTTTTGCTTGCTCAGATGATATTCCCCAGTTGTTTTTCAACTCTTCCTTTGTCCTGTTTGAAATTCCCCTAATGCTGATTTTTCCCCATCTGACAATATGCATTATCGGCAACAACCATCTATGTTTTTTTAATATCGGATATATTTTTTCTAACTTTTCCTTAGGTATAATCGCTCTGGACATAAAAAATCTGAATTTTCCACCCTTTTTTACACGCTGAACTTTTACGCTATTTTCAAGGGAGCCAAAAACACCACCATTCATTATATACTCTTCTAACTTTTGTGTTACTGGATTAAGATCTTCTTCATCTATCCAAGTTCTGCTTAATTGTCTTGCCGTATTTGCAAATTTAAGCAATCCCCCTTCTGCAAGCAGAACATCACGCTTTTTAACATCTACATTTTCCATATTATCTAAAATGAATAAATCAATAAACGGACGAATACCACATCCGCCAACTTTTATATGCTTTGCCATATGGGCAATATGGTAAAAATAAAACATATCATCAGGCATCTCATACCAATACTTATATCCATTCTTACATTTAACAAAATCCCATATATCTTTAAGTATTGTTTCAGCAGCATTTGCACACATCTTTTCCACTAAAATAAAGTGAAGTTCTAAACATATCCCTCTCGGAGAAAACAACGAAACATCATGGGACCCGCGCTTTCCCTTAGTGTAGTTCAAATTATCAACCAAAAAAGCTACTGCCTTATCCAAATTCTTCGCAGAAACTAAAACATCAATATCACAACTCGTCCTCAACCAAGGTTCCGGATAATAATCCCGCAAAACAGAACCTTTTAACGGGATGAATGGTATCCCGGCTTTTTCTAATGCTTCACAAATTTTGATTAGCTCATAATTTAGTTTTTCATAGCGATAAGCCGCACTAAAAGCAATCTGTTGAAACCGTTCTTTTATTTTTTCATCTACAAAACCATTATTCAATATGCCAAGAGCTACAATAGGTGCAACATCATGCTTTTGGGCCAATTTAACTACTTCTGCCAAACTATTCTCTGTAACTCTAATCTTATCCTTTTCCTCCATATGACTATTACAGAGCACAGATTTCACTATTAAAAATAATATATTTTCTACATCTCCCGCCATAATAATTATTTCTCCTTAAAGTCCCATTTACAGATGTTTTTTCATCTATATCAATGTTTATTTCTTTTCTTAATAGTTTCACAAACACAATTAGCCGACGCCGTATTAGTTGGATAATATTTATCGCAAACAAAAAGAATTTTTATGTTATTTCCCCATTTTTCTGTTTTTTTCACAACTGCAGGATTGCCTGCTGCAATCGACCACTCCGGAACATCCTTTGTAACAACCGAACCGGCACCTATGATGGAATGGCTGCCTATTTTTACTCACGGAAGTATAATAACCCTTCCGCCAATCCATACATCATTTCCGATATATACAGGCTTTTCTTCCTGAGAAACTTGCCCTCTCATAGTTGTGGTAATATCATCAAATTTATGATTTCTGGTATAGATTATACAATCAGGACCCATCATTACATCATCACCTATATATGTAGTACCGCCAATAGAAGCATTTATTCCTATACCGGAGTTATTTCCTAATTCTACCTTAGAGGAAAAAACCGCACCTCTTTCTATATTAACATTTTTACCACATTTTTTAAGAATCATCTTTCCACAAAAGCCTCTTAGCTTTTTTGTCCTATTTTTATTGGAGAAAAAGATTTAGGCAAATGTTTGGCAAGTATATTATATACCAAAATTCCTATTATCTTTCTAATATTTCTCATATTGTTTCTCTCCTTTAAGCAAACTTTCTTTATTGTCTATATCTTTTGCA
>JAZNCG010000137.1:0-9490 GCA_045587405.1 Ructibacterium sp.
ATATTTATTTTGAAAATAATATCTTGTTATTAAACATAAAATATATTTTAAGAGGGGAATGTTAAATGAAGCATTATATCTCAAAATTTATTCGTATTTTTCTTTTAACTCTGCTTGTTTGCCTATTAATTGGCGGAGTTGCTCTCGGGGGTGCAATTTTTGGATTCTGGGGAGAGGTAGATGCATTAGATGTAAACAGCTTAACTATGCGCCAAAACTCAGTTATTGTGTATAACGACCCTGATACAGGAGAAGAAACTCAACTGAAGGAGCTTAGTGCAGAAGAGTATCGTGTTTGGGTTGATATAGAAAATACACCCGAGCATCTCCAAAAGGCTTTTATCTCTATCGAGGATGAACGCTTTTATAAGCACAACGGCGTTGATTTAATGCGTACAGTACGAGCAACGCTGACTTGGTTTGCCGATAAAATAACAGGCAAAACAGGTATGGCATCTTTGGGTGGTAGTACAATAACCCAGCAGTTAGTTAAAAACCTTACAGGTGAATCGGAACAAACAGTTGGAAGAAAAATTGAAGAAATCTCAAGAGCTATTGCCCTTGAAAAAGAAATGGAAAAAGATAAAATCTTAGAATTGTATTTGAACTGTATTTATTTGGCACAAGGTTGCAACGGAGTTCAAACTGCATCTAATCTTTATTTTGACAAAGATGTTTCGCAGCTCACCCTTGCCGAAAGTGCTTCCCTCGCGGGAATAACACAGTATCCGTCTATGTATGACCCCTTTGTTAATCCCGACAAAAATAAGGTTCGACAGGAAACAGTTTTAGCAAAAATGTTGGAGCTTGGGCATATAACTCAGGAGGAACACGATTCAGCAGTTACAGAAAAACTAAATTTTGCAGACCCTGATGCCAAAACAGAAAAGAATGCCCCAAAAATAACCTCTTATTTCGTCGACCAAGTTATAAGAGATGTCAGCAAAGATTTGCAAGCAAAAGGATATTCTGAAACTGCGGCAAATCAGATTTTGTATTCAGGCGGTTTAAAAATTCGTGCAGCTTATAACCCTAAAATTCAAAGAATTGCAGAAAAATATTATGAAAATGAAAACAATTTTGGAAGTGGAGCTCAATCTGCTATTACAGTAACAGATGTACGAACAGGTCAGGTTGTTGCAATTGTTGGCGGCGTTGGAACAAAAGAGGCGAGTTTAACTTTGAACAGAGCGTCAATGAGCACAAGGCAACCTGGTTCAACAATGAAACCTATTGCAGTTTACGCGCCCGCTATTGACAAAAATATTATAACTCCTGCATCTACCTTCGATGATGAAAAGAAAAGTTATAATGGTTGGTCGCCCAGAAACTACGATTTTGCATATCGTGGCAAAGTTGATGTAAAAAGAGCTCTCAGGACCTCTTTGAATACAGTTCCCGTTGAAGTTCTTAATAAACTGAGCCCTCAAGCCAGCTATGATTTTCTAACCCAAGGACTCGGACTTACTTCTTTAGAACCGGGAAGGTATATTGATGGAAAATTATATTCAGATATTGGTTTGGCACAGCTTGCTCTCGGTGGTTTAACCGATGGAGCTAAGGTTATAGATATAGCGGCAGCTTATGCAGCTTTTGCGAATAATGGTGTATATCAAAAACCCTACACTTATATTGATGCAACAGATAAGGATGGAAATGTCATTGTTGCTTCTGACAGAAATCCCGTACAAGCTATGAAACCATCTACCGCTTTTATAATGAGTCAACTTCTTCGCGAAGTTGTAACAGCAGGTACAGGTCGTGGTGCAGGGCTCTCAACCGGAACTTTTACCGCAGGTAAGACAGGTACAACAAGCGATAACAAAGACAAATGGTTTGTAGGCTTTACGCCTTACTATTCGGCAGCTGTATGGTACGGATACGATACCCCTAAGGAAATGTATGGTTCTTCAAACCCATGTATTCCAATATTCAGAAGTATTATGAGTGATATTCACGAATTGGTTGACGAACAGCAAAGCATAGAAAAGCCGAATGATGTTATTAAAATAAGTTATTGTAAATTTAGTGGTATGAAATCCCGTAGCGGATGTCCTACAGATTCGGTTTATATAGCAAAGGACTCTGTTCCCGGCACTTGTAATTCAAGCCATGCAGGATATGTTGACCCTGATGCAAAAGACGAGGAAGACGAAGAGGATAAGAAGAAATCAAGCGAAAGTGCTAACCCAACAAGCAGCGCCACTGCATCTTCTAATACTGACAGCGAAAGCCCATCAAATACAAGCAGTTCAAGTGACTCAAGTTCATCAAGTAGCTCAAATTCATCAAGTAGCTCAAGCTCGTCAAGTAGTTCAAGCTCCCCGGTTAGTTCAAGTGGCTCAAGCCCATCAAGCAGTTCAAGTGGCTCAAGTTCATCGGGTAGTTCGAGTTCATCGGGTAGTTCGAGTTCATCGGGTAGCCCAAGTTCATCGGGTAGTTCGAGTTCATCGGGTAGTTCGGGTTCTTCAAGCAGCTCAAGCTCGTCGGGTGTTTCGAGTTCAAGTAGCTCATCTCTAATTGAGTAAATCAAAGTGTAAGTTAAAACCATTTAATTATTAAAGATATATATCAAAACAGGAGGGCATCATCAATGTCCTCCTGTTTTCTAATATACAATCTTTCTATTTCATTTTTTTTAATTCAGAAAACATCATATCTTCGCCATGTTCTGCTAATATAGTTAATAATTCTAATATTTTTTTTGAAGTATTTGGCGAAATAAATCTGTTTATATCCCCTGTCATAAAGTATTCAAGAGGATGTTGTTGATTATATTCCTTTCCCCTGTATATTTTGCTTGCAGCTACTCTGTCGCATATAAGTTCTTTAAGAAATGGAGTTGGCATATCCACGGGCATAACCTTTTTTTCTTTGGGGTTATAGTCGTTCCAATATTCAAAGTGATGTTTGTTTCTTCCTTTGTGGTGCATCCATGCTTTGGAGTAACCATATAAGTACCTCTCTGTTTCGTTAGGACTTTTTTTCCCATCAGAATAAAATCTAACCCCTGTTAAAAATTCCGAGGGCATATACTTTGAAAGGTCGTGAAGCAAACCTCTGCCCAATATTCCCGCTTTTTTACAATGCTTTATAACCATATTCCTATGCTTGGTTATTGTTCGGAAATGACCATATATTTTTTTAATCGTAATATTCATAAATTTTTTCACGTGCTTTTCAAATACTCATATTATATTATAACTTTTTTGTGTCAAAAATTCAAGATAAGAAACAAATAAGCAATAAAAATAAAATTTATTATAAATTTTTACACATTAGTCATTGACAGCCTATGAAAAATATTGTAAAATACAATTTGTAACATTTGTGTAACATTGTTGTAATATCTGTGTGGGGAGATTTGATATATGTTTGGACAGGATATAGGTATAGATTTGGGTACCTCATCTATTTTAGTTTATGTAAAGGGAATGGGAATTGTTGCGAAAGAACCTTCTGTTGTTGCGGTGGACCAGGATACCAAGCGATTGTTAGCGGTAGGGCGCGATGCTCAAAAAATGTTGGGAAGAACTCCAGGTAATATAGTCGCTGTAAGACCTTTAAAAGAAGGCGTTATTTCCGATTATACAATTACCGAAAAAATGCTTAAATATTTTTTGCAGAAGGTTACTAAAAAAGGTTTCCTTTCAAGCATTTTTAAACCACGGGTTATAATTTCTGTACCCAGCGGAGTTACCGAAGTTGAAGAAAGAGCCGTTATAGATGCAGGAATGCAAGCAGGCGCAAGAAAAGTTGACCTTGTTTGCGAACCGTTAGCTGCTGCAATTGGAGTTGGAATTGATATTAGTCAGGCTTGTGGGAGTATGGTTGTAGATATTGGTGGCGGAACAACTGATATCGCAATTATATCCCTTGGTGGGATTGTGACCAGTCGTTCTTTGAAATTGGCTGGCGATAATTTTGATGAGGCAATAATAAGGTATATAAGAAAGAAGTATAACATTCTTATAGGCGAAAGAACCGCCGAAGAATTAAAAATTAAGATTGGTTGCGTAAGAAAACGCGATAAACTATTGGCGATGGACATCAGAGGCAGAAGCCTTGTTTCGGGATTGCCAAAGACTATTCAGGTTACATCAGACGAAATATATGATGCTCTTTCCGAAACTGTGAAAACTATTGTTGATGAAATAAGAAATGCTCTTGAAGATACTCCCCCTGAATTGGTTGGAGATATCAGCAACAGCGGAATAGTTCTCACAGGTGGCGGGGCTTTAATATATGGAATGGATACTCTTGTACAGATTGAAACAGGAATAAAAACATATATTCCTGATGATGCGGATTCTCGCGTTGCAATAGGAACGGGAATGGCATTAGAAAATCTTAGTTTACTGGATAATTATAACGCAACTGAAAATCGCGATAATTAATGGAGAATATTATGGAAATGAATATAAACGAAATTATGGAGGCTATTCCTCATAGATACCCATTTTTGTTGGTTGATAAAATTATTGAATTAGAAGAAGGAAAAAGAGCTGTCGGAATAAAAAATGTTACAATGAACGAGCCTTTTTTTCAAGGTCATTTCCCCGAAAAACCAATTATGCCGGGAGTATTAATTTGCGAGGCATTGGCACAAGTAGGGGCTATTTTAGTTCTTAAAAATCCTGAAAATAATGGCAAGTTGGCTGTTTTTACAGGGATAAATAATTTTAAATTTAAACATCAGGTTGTTCCGGGAGAAACTCTTCGCCTCGAAGTAGAAATGACGAAAATGCGCGGTGTTATGGGCAAGGCTGATGCATGTGCCTATGTGGAAGAAGAGGTCGCTGCAAAGGGTGAAATTTCTTTTGCCTTGGTCGAAAAATAAGTAAATAGTAGAAAGGGCTGATTTCTTATCGAATGACGCCTTTTTTTGCACAAAAAAAGAGGCTTTTGAAAACCTCTTTCTTCATAAATGCTTTTTTACACAAATTGTGATTACCTTTATTTATGGTTTACATAGAAAGAAACTAGCTCTTCCAGAATTTCATCCCTTTCTAATTTTCTAACCATATTTCTTGCACCATTATAGGATGTTATATACGAAGGATCCCCGGATAAAATATATCCTACAATCTGATTAATGGAATTGTAGCCTTTTTCTTCTAATGCTTGATGAACATTGAGTAAAATCTCTCTTGGCTCCATAGGACGCTCTGCCTTTACATCAAATTTCATTGTTTTTCCAAGTGTTCCGTTGTTATCCATTTATATCATCCTTTCTTTTTTGATAAAACATTCTTATAAACTTTGACTTATTATTTTATAAATTTGTTCCTTAATCAAAATTTATCTCAACTCAGCCGATAAAGTAGTTTTAAGGTCTGCTAAAATTTTATCCATAACCTCGTTAACTTCCTGATCAGTAAGAGTTCTGTCCGCTGCGCGGAAAGATAAAGAATAAGCTACACTCTTCTTGCCCTGGCCGACTTGTTCGCCTTCGTATACATCGAACAACTTATAGCTTTCCATTATCTCTGTTCTTTGTTTTTCGATTATTTTAACAATTTCTCCCACATTAACAGCTTTATCGATTGTAAGAGCGATATCTCTGCTTGTTGCAGGGAATTTCGGCAACTGGTGATAGCATCTGTCCGTTGTATATCCCTCTAACAAAGTGTTAAAATCTAAGAACATACTATAAACTTCTGTTCCAACCTTAAAGTTTTTAGAAACCTCAGGATGAATTTGACCAATAACACCCAACTTTTTGCTTCCAACAAATATTTCAGCGCATCTTCCAGGATGGAATGATTGGTCGTTCTTGCAAGGGATAAACTCATATTTAGAAATGCCTACTTCTTCAATAAGTTGCTCTGCTATACCTTTTATATCATAAAAATCACAGTTTCCGTACATACCTGCCGCTACAACCTGCTTTTCATCAGGAAGAACCTGCTCATCAACAGGAATATATATTGTTCCTATTTCAAATATCGCCGCTTCTTGATTTCTTCTTGCATAGTTTACCCTTAGAGTTTTCATTACAGAGGAAATCATATCCGTTCTCATAACGCTGTTTTCTTCGCCCAAAGGATTTGAGATTTTAACCATATTACGGCGAATATCGTCAGCAGGGATATTAACCAAATCATTTTCTGTAGGGTCTATAAAGGAATATGTAATTGCCTCGCACATTCCACTTGCAATTAAATTGTTGCGAATTGCATCTTCAAGCAATTGCTTTTTATTTTTTCCGCCAACAACAACTTCACCCATCATCATAGTTGAAGGAATTTTCTCATAGCCATAAATTCTTGCTATTTCTTCTGCGATATCAGCTCTACCCTCTATATCTCCTCTGAATGTGGGGACATAAACTTTATCATCCTTAACCTCAAATTCAAGGCGCTTAAGAATGTCTATCATCTCGTCTTTTTCTACATTCATTCCTAAAAAGCTATTCATCTTTTCGGGCTCAAAGGGAAGAACCAATCTTTCTTTTTTAACAGGATACAAATCAATAACTCCGCCTACAACCTCTCCTGCGCCAAGCTCTGCTATAAGCTGACAAGCACGGTTGATTGCCTCCATACAATTATTGGGGTCAAGCCCTTTTTCGAATAACGCAGAAGCATCTGTTCTCATACCCAATGCTTTTGCTCCGCGTCTTACCGCAACAGCGTTAAAGTTCGCGGACTCAAACAAAATAGTTTTTGTATTTTCTGTAACCTCAGAGTTTGCTCCGCCCATAACACCTGCAACTCCGATAACGCGATTTGCATCACCGATAGCAATCATAGACTCTTTAAGTTCCCTTGGCTGGTCATCAAGAGTTTCCAACAATTCTCCTTCTTTTGCATTTCTTACAACAATCTTTCTGCCCTCAACATTATCAAGGTCGTAAGCGTGCATTGGTTGCCCATATTCAAGCATAATGTAATTTGTTATATCAACAACATTGTTTATAGCACGAATTCCACAAGCCTTAAGACGCTTTTGCATCCATTCGGGAGATTGTTCAATCTTAACATTTTTCACAACTCTTCCAACAAAACGAGAGCACAGCTCCGGATTAAGAATTTCGACGGATGCATAATCATTAACATCCTCGTTGTTTTCAGGTACAACAATCTTAGGAATGTTAAAAGGTCTGTTAAAGGTTGCCGCCGTTTCTCTCGCCAAACCAATAATACTCATACAATCAGGACGATTTGAGGTTATTTCAAACTCAGCAACACTTTCGTTTAAACCAAGAACCTCGACAATATCCGCTCCGATTGGTGTATCCTCAGGAAGAATTAATATACCTGTAGCTCTTTCTTCTGAAATTCCAAGCTCATCTGTTGAACACATCATACCATAGCTTGCAACTCCACGAAGTTTGCCCTTTGTAATTTTTATTCCGCCCGGGAGTGTGCTCTTGTGTTTTGCAACGGGCACAACAGCTCCTTCAAAAACATTCTGCGCGCCTGTAACAATCTGTATAGGCTCGTTTTCGCCAACCTCAACCTGACATACAACTAATTTATCAGCATCAGGATGACGCTCTATCTTTAAAATTTTTCCTACAACAACATTTTTAAATTTATTTGCGGGATTTTCGATTGCCTCAACCATAGAACCCGACATCGTCAGCATGTGTCTGTAGGTTGCATCATCTATCCCATCTATATTCATATAATCCTTTAGCCATGACAATGGTAAATTCATTTATAACTCATCCTTTCCTGTCTTATAAGTTTTTAGAACTGCTCCAAAAATCTAACATCGTTTTCGAAATACAAACGCAGGTCATCAATATCGTAACGGAACATAGTAGTACGCTCCAAACCGATACCAAAAGCAAAACCTGAATATTCATCAGGATCAATACCGCAGTTTTTCAAAACTTTTGGATGAACCATTCCGCAACCTAAAATTTCAATCCAACCCTCGCCCTTACAAATTCTACAACCTTCTCCCCCGCAGTTAAAGCACGAAATATCAACCTCGGCACTTGGCTCTGTAAATGGGAAATGGTGCGGACGGAAACGCAAACGAGTATCATCTCCATACAATTTTTTAACAAAAACCTCTAATGTTCCTTTAAGGTCTGCCATTGTAATTCCTTTATCTATAACAAGCCCTTCTATCTGATGAAAAACGGGAGAGTGGGTTGCATCAACTGCATCGCTTCTGTAAACTCTGCCCGGTGCAATAATTCTGATAGGAGGTTTTTGATTCTCCATAACACGAATTTGAACCGGTGATGTTTGAGAACGCAAGACAACATTATCATTTATATAAAAAGTGTCTTGTGTATCTCTTGCGGGGTGGTCTTTAGGTATATTTAAAGCCTCAAAGTTATAATAGTCAAGCTCTACATCAGGACCTTCTGCTATGCTGAACCCCATTCCGATAAAAATGTCTTTTAAATCATCTAAAACTGTTGTTAAAGGATGCTTTTTGCCTTTAACAGCTTTACGCCCCGGCATAGTAACATCGATAGTTTCATTTAGAATTTTAGCATCAGCTGCTTCTTTTTCAAGAGCTGCTTTCTTGCTTTCTAAAGAATTTTCGATTTCGAATCTAACATCATTTGCTAATTGACCTATAATCGGCCTTTCTTCTGCAGAAAGCTTACCCATGCCTTTCATAACGGCTGTAAGCTCACCTTTTTTACCTAAATATTGTATACGCAAATCCTCTATTTCAGCAAGACTTGAAGCCGTATTCAATGCCTCTGCTGCTGCAAGACGAATTGCAGATAATTGTTCTTTCATATAAGAAAACCTCCATCTAAATCTGCCTATTTAGTCATTTGATGTTATAATAACACACTTTTAATTATATTACAAGGGCAGAACCCCAAATTTTTCAATTTTTATTCTAAATCTTTATATGTTTTTTCCTCAATAATATATCGTGGGCGTTTTTTTACCTCTTTATATATTTTGCCGATATATTCCCCTATAACACCTATCGATATAAGCTGTACTCCTCCTAAAAACCAGATAGAAATCATTAAAGAGGACCATCCCGTTACACTCCGCCCCCCAATAAATGACGCAAGTGTATATATAGCCGCAACAACCGCCATTAAACAAGCACAAAACCCCAGGCCCCAAACCAACCTTATAGGCTTTATGCTAAATGATGTTATTCCGTCAAAGGCAAAAGAAAGCATTTTTTTCAAAGGATATTTGCTTTTGCCTGCAAATCTTTCGCCTCTGTCATAAAAAACTTTCGAACTTTGAAATCCGACCAGAGGGACTATTCCTCGCAAAAATAAATTTCTTTCATCAAATTTCTCCAATTCATCTAATGCCCGCTTGCTTAATAAACGATAGTCAGCGTGATTTTCTATTATATCTGCCCCTAAAAGCTTCATAATTTTATAAAAACAATGAGCAGTATTGCGCTTAAACCAGCTGTCGTGTTCTCTGCATTTTCTTACGCCATACACAACCTGATTGCCTTTATCATATTCATTTACCATATCGGCAATAACCGCTATATCATCTTGCAGGTCTGCATCAATAGATACAGCACAATC
>JAZNCG010000138.1:0-3343 GCA_045587405.1 Ructibacterium sp.
ACATATAATTAAGGTGAGGAAGCAAAGCTGGGGAAAGTGGTTTAAAATATTAGGGTTAGTAGCCTTATTTGTAACAGGAGATAAAGATATAGACAAAGATTTGGATGCTTATTAGAAGGAATTGGAAGGTTTGAATATTTCAAGACTTTTGGAATTATCACAGGAGCGTTACGATAAGTTTGGAAAACAATATTAAAAAAATGTTAAAATAATATTGACAAAGGAAATCCATTGATTTACAATTAAATTTGGCGAAGTTTGTCGATTTTGAAATATGTATACATACTTCAAAACCAATTATTATGCAAAATGCTTAAGAAATTGTAAATTTTAGGAGGAATAAAATGAAAAAATTTATTAGCTCTGCGTTAGCTATCGTAATGCTATTAACTATGATGACCTCTGGTATGGTTTTCGCAAGCAACGAGGCAAGTAATACCAACTGGGCCGATATGTCAAAACATCAAATAGAGAAATCTATTACTATTAAATATCCCAACTATACAAATATAGATGATTATCCAAATGTTTCTTTTTATACTAATGCCACATCTAATATATCATCTAATGATGCAGGAGCGTTTTTATTAGATAAAGATGCCAAGGGTAAATTTAATAAAGATGCAAAACATACTTTTGTAGGATTTAATGGCTCAAACTTAGAAAGAGATATAGAGGGTTGTGATTATTTTGTCGTAGATTTAGGCGAAGAACAAGTCTTTAATAAAATTAATATCTATGAAAATGAATATAAAAGAATTAAAAATATGGATGTTTATGTGCTTAACGACATTGAGTATAATCAGATACTTTCAGATAAACCTAAACATATTATAACAGGTAAAGGTACAGTAAAAAATAAGATAATAGCAGATAAAGAGCCATTAGGAAGTTATACTAAGACTATTGATAATGCAAAAAATGGTGACCCTAGCGAAAACTGGAGAAATACCCCTAATGATGATGACGAGGATTATAATTCTAAAATAAATAATTCTGAAGAAACATACAAAGAAAAATATCCGGAAGAATGTACTTTGGTAGATCCATCAAGCTTTGAGTTTGATACTCCTCAGAAAGCAAGATATTTATTGGTTAACTTTAGGGTTCAGGCTACCTTCAATAAAATATTTATGAGTTATTTTGAAGTTTTGCTTGAGGTAGAAGAGGATACAGATGGTAATATGGTGTACCCTGCAGGCGGTAACTTCTTTATTGATTCAACCCTGACAAATGAGGGAGAAGAAGCTAAAAATATGGTTGTTATTGTAGCTCAGTATTCAAACGGAGGCACATATCTTGAATCTGCCGATATAGTCTATAATCGCGAAATACCCGTAAATAATTATGATACTTTCAGCAAAAAGGTTAAGATTAACAACAATGCGGATGAAATAAAGATATTTACATGGGACTTGAAAGGAGTTTCTCCTGAGCTTGATGTAAAGATAATTAAAGTTTCTAAATAGTTTGTAGATAATTAAATTTATAACAGGAGCGCTTTTGCGCTCCTGTTATTTTTGGAAACAGAATCGGCGAGAGTAAGTCCTTGTCCTACAACTCATAATGACAGAATTGTGCGCGAAAAAGAATGAGGAATGCAAAAAGGCAGAAACGAAAATCAATCGTTTCTGCCTTAAAATAGGCTTTAAAATCAATATTTCCTCAACAGTAAAACCTTATGCCACATATTAAGTCTTAATTTTCAACTGATGCATTGTCGTTTACCACATCATCAAGAGTGATAACAACAGAATGCTTAATTGGTTTCCATTCAACCTTTTTAAATAGGGCTATAACAGAAATCGGAACATATGAGAACATAAATATCGGGAATGTAAACAAATTAATTATCTTTCTGGATGTAGAACAATAAATTTGTTTCCATTCGGTTATAGTTGTTATTGTTCCTAAAATAAAGAACAATCCGTAGAAGTTTCCTATAGTCTGTAATAATGTTATAACCAAGTCAAAGGTGTTGGGGGAATTGGCAAGGATACCAAAAGGAATTGCAGTAGAGTTTATAATAGCACTCAGTAGTGTTAAAAGCATAGATGGCATAACCGTCATCAACATATCATAGCATGAGAAACTCTTGTTAAGCATTCCCTTAAACAGCTTTCCGCCATACTTTGCAAAAACCTGATAAAATCCTTTTGCCCAACGAAGTCTTTGGATATATGATTGCTTGAATTTTGTTGGTTGCTCATCATACAATATTGCGTCAGCACAATAGCCGATTTTTTCTCCGTGTATAACACTGTCAACCGTAAATTCAATATCCTCTGTGAGAAGGTGGTGAATCCAACCGCCGTTTCTTTCTACCACTTCCGCACTAACCAAAAAGCCTGTTCCCGAAATAGCACAGCTGGTATTCAACTGCATTCTTGAGTTGTTCAGAAATTTCGCTTCTCTTAAAAACCAAAGAGAATAGCCGGAAGAAATCCAGTTGCTTCCAAAATTCTTGGAGTTACGGTAACTGGTTATAATTCTGTAACCATTGTCAAAAACATTGTTCATAGCATTTATATAATTCTTGTCAAGAAGATTATCTGCATCAAAAACTATGTATGCCTCATAATTCTTATCGGAATGCTCTGACTTAATTATCTTAAAGAGCCAGTCCAAAGCATAACCCTTTCCAACTAATTGCTTATTGAAGCGTTCATAAACAATTGCCCCTGCATCCCGAGCAACCTCGGCAGTATCGTCGGTACAATTGTCTGCGATAACGAATATATCAATTAATTCGGACGGATAATTCTGATTTTTAATACTTTCAATCAATTGCCCAATAACATCGCGTTCATTTCTCGCCGAAATAATGACTGCAAATTTGTGCTGAACAAGAGCTGTAAAAACCTTAGGCTTTTTTAAAAGTCCAACAAAAATATAGAAAAACTGATATGCATAGCACAGAGTAAATATAATGGAAATAATCCAGTTAAGGTAAATTATAGTTTTCATAATACTCCCCTTGTAACGCTGCCGCGTGATAGTTTGCTCAAAACAAACTCCGTTGTTATAGATATATTTTAACTGCATTTTGCTATATAATTCACAACAAAAAAATGGGGATGCAATGTTCGGAAAAATACATACACATCCTATATATAATTTATAAAGTCTAAATATTAAATAAAAATAAACAATTTATAAACTTTATATAAACAAAATTTTAAAACACAGAAAAACTGATGTAAAATTTTACAAAATTTTATATATTGCTTTGTTAAATAGGCGTATTTAGTGGAATCAGAGATTGCTTTGCACAGCATATAGATTTATATTAAAATTGTGTTACTTATATAACTTCTATAATTAAGATATATAAATAAATCAG
>JAZNCG010000139.1:0-3829 GCA_045587405.1 Ructibacterium sp.
GGTTATGATACTATAATAGGGGAAAGAGGGATCAAACTTTCAGGGGGTCAAAAACAAAGACTATCTATTGCAAGAGCTATTTTGAGAGATAAACCTATTTTAATTTTAGATGAAGCTACTGCATCTGTTGATAATACAACCGAAAAGTTAATTCATTCTGCTATTGAACAAGTTATATCCAACAGAACTACTATAATAATTGCTCATCGCTTAACCACAATACAAAATTGTGATAGAATCGTAGTAATTTCCGATGGAAAAGTGGCTGAAATTGGTTCTCACGAAGAACTAATGAATATTGAAAACGGGCATTACAAAGCATTGCATAAAGAATAAACCGAGGACAGATATGCGTGAATTAGTTTATAAAATAACAGATAAAATGGAAGGGAAGAAGATAGGGCTGATTTTGCGACATGATATACAATTATCTGCATCTATCATTACCAATTTAAAAAATCAAGACAATGGTATTCTTATAAATAACAAGGAAGTATTTACAAATTATATACCTGAAGTTGGCGATGTTTTAAAGCTTTCTTTAAATGATAAAAGATCTCCCAATATTATTGCAAAAGATATTGACATTGATATTATTTATGAAGATGAGGATATTATTGCTGTTAATAAATCAGGGGATATGCCAACCCATCCATCATTAAATCATTATGAGGATACATTGGCAAACGGAGTTATGAATTATTTCAAAGAAAAAGATTTTACATTCAGAGCAATAACTCGTTTGGATAGGGAAACTTCAGGAGTTGTTTTGATTGCAAAAAATCAATTTTCTGCACATTTTTTATCCGCCGACATGAAAAGTAGCAAAATTAAAAAGGAATATATCGCCGTAGTTAATGGAAAGCCAAAGGAAGAAGAGGGGGTAATCGAACAATTTATAGCCAGAAAAAATAATTCAGCAATTCTGCGTTGTATTGATGAAAACGGAAAGTATGCGAAGACCATATATGAAGTTTTAAAAAGTAGTAATGGATTAAGTTTAATCAAACTTTTGCCTATAACAGGAAGAACACATCAATTGAGAGTACATATGGCATATTTAGGATGTCCTATATATGGAGATGATTTGTATGGAGCACAGCAAATTAAATGTAGAACAATGTTGCACTGCAAAGCTGTTTCCTTTACACATCCCATTTCTAAGAAAGGAATGACATTGTTTGCCAAAGTGCCAATTGAGTTTGAAAATTTATTATAAAAGAGAGAAGGAAGTAAAGTGAGAGCAGTTGTAACGCGAGTTTTAAATGCATCAGTTACTGTGGATGAAAAAATTATTGGTAAAATCAATCAAGGTTTTTTAGTTTTATTAGGCGTAGGAGAAGGAGATACAGCGAAAGAAGCTGTATGGCTTGCAGATAAAGTTTGCGGTGCAAGAGTTTTTGAAGATGAAAAAGGTAAAATGAATTTAAATCTTGAGTCAGTTAAAGGCGAAATTTTAGTTATATCACAGTTTACGCTTTACGCAGATTTAAAGAGTCGTCGTCCTGGATTCACAAAAGCAGCTAAACCCGATATTGCAATTCCTTTGTACGAAAAATTTATTGAAACATGTAAAGCTAACGGATTTACAGTTGAATGTGGTAAATTTGGAGCTGATATGAAAGTTGAGTCAATTAACGATGGCCCTGTAACTTTAATATTTGATTCTGAGAATATATAACAAGGCGTGTAAATGTTTTGCCTTTACACGCCTTGTTATATTAACTTTGGATCAACATAGATAGTGTTATATTTATCATATATAACCATGCCTGGTTTTACTCCGTTTGGTTTGTGAACATTTTTTACAATGGTATAATCTACAGGTACTTTTGTTGAATTTTGTGCTTTACTATGAAAAGCAGCAAGCTGTGCGGCTTCAAGAATAGTTTTATCCGTCACTTCATTTCCGCCATTAGTTCTTATTATAACATGTGAACCTGGTATAACTTTGGTATGAAGCCATATATCGGTAGAATACGCCATTTTTATAGTTAATTCGTCATTTTGCCTATTGTTTCTTCCGACGAGAATTTCAAACCCATCTGAAGATATAAACTTCATTGGTACAGATTTTTTTTGTTTTTTAATTTTTGATTTTATTTTTGGAATATATCCACAATCTGCAAGCTCATCTTTTATTTCCGCCAAATCTGTGGGTGTTTCAACATTTTCAAGTGATACTTTTACCGATTCCAGATAATATTTTTCCTTTTCTGCGTCAATTATTTGTTCAGATGCGTATTTTTCAGTTGTTTTTGCTTTGTTATATAGCTTATAATATCTTTGAGCATTTTGAGATGGCGATAAATCATCTTTTAAAGGAATTGTAATTGGGCTTAGGTCGTCGGTGTAATAGTTTTCTGTAGTTAATTCCTTTTCTCCACCTGCCATTTTATATAAGTTAGCAGTAATCAAATCTCCATAGATTTTATATTTATCTCTGTCTTTCGATTTTTCTAAATTTTCCATATGCATTGATAGCTTTTTTTCGCATCTGTCTATATTATTGTTTACAAGCTTTAGAAGATAGTTTGCACGCTGATTCATATGTTCTCGTTGAGCTCTTTTTTCATAATAACCATCAATAACCTGACTAATTGAGGAATAAGTTTTTAATTCATCAAAATCTTCATATTGGGTCAAAGCAACACAAGAAAACGCAGATGGATTTTTATCTGTATTTGAAATAACAAGGGTTGGGCAATATATATTGTTGCATATATCTTTCAAAAAGTCTTCAACAAATGTAACAAAATTTGCACAATTAATTTCTGTACGAAAAGCTTTTGTATTGTTTGTAAATCTATAAACGATTTCTCTTGCAAGCAAAGGACTCATTCCAATAAAACTTGATAATAAAAATTTATCCAAAAGTGTATCGGCAGGAGCGTTTTCTAATTCTCTAAGTAAATCAACCATACAAAAATCATTTGGTAAAAGCTTATTTTGGCTCGGTGGCGCTTCGTATATAAGCCCAGGAAGAATTTGTCGCACAGCGCTAACTGTAAAGTCGATGTGTTTTGCACTATCTAATATTTTACCATTACTATCTACAATGATAATATTACTGTGTCTTCCCATAATTTCGCAAATTATATATCTGTTACAAATATCACCAAGCTCATTTCTGCCTTCTAACTCAATTTTAATAACTCTATCAAAACCTTGTTGATAAATCCCAATGATTTTATTTCCCGTAAGATGCTTTCGCATAAGCATACATAGCAAAGGAGGAGTCATTGGGTTTTCTTTTGTTATATCTGTAAGGTGAACCCTTGGATTTGACGCACTTGCAGAAAGCAGAAGACGATACGAACCTGACAATGTTCTTATTCCCAAAATAATTTCGTCTCTTTCAGGTTGATGAATTTTATCAATTTTTCCACCAACGAGTAATTTATTTAATTCATCAACAACACAGTGGGTGACCATACCATCATATGACATAGTTTTCTCTCCGTTCTATTTGTATTAAAATAATAGCCGCAGAATTATAATCTACGGCTTATTAATGCTTAAATCTGCTTCAATGCATCAACTTTATCAAGTCTTTCCCATGGGAGATCTAAATCATTTCTTCCAAAGTGCCCATATGCAGCTGTTTGCTTATAAATAGGTTGTCTGAGATTCAACGAAGATATTATACCTCCCGGTGTCAAATCAAACATTTTGGAAACTTTTTCTGCAAGTTCTAAGTCATCAATAATACCGGTACCTCTTGTATCAATTTTCAAAGATACAGGCTCAGAAACCCCAATTGCATATGCTAATTGAACTTCACAGGCTTTGGCAAGACCTGCAGCAACAATATTTTTAGCAACATATC
>JAZNCG010000140.1:0-2331 GCA_045587405.1 Ructibacterium sp.
AATTGACATTAACGGGTATAGATAATGAGGAATTTAAGGTTATACCTATAAATGGCGAGATTACAATCGGCAGAAAGAATGATAACGATGTAATTATAAGTGATGGTGCTGTGTCGGGCACACACTGTATTATCTGGGCAGAAGATGATAAAATTTATATAAAAGATGATAATTCTACCAATGGTACATATGTGAATAAAGAAAAGGTATTTGATAAAACAGAGATAAAAAAAGGTGATGTTCTATCAATAGGACACATCAGATTTAAAGTTGGTATATAATTAAATTGAGGTGGCGAATATGAAGATTACTTTAAAAAGAAGTTTTTTTGAGGAAGCAACGGAAATTGTTTCTCATGGTTCAATAAAGATTAATGCATTTAAATATAGGTCAGGAATTGAAGCTTTAAAGGTAGAAAATGAAAAGGGAAGTTTTATTATCCTTCCTTTCCATGGTCAGCAAATCTGGAAATTTACATTTGGCGGAAGGGATTTAACAATGCAAACCACCATTGATGAACCGGTATATTCCGACAAATATTTAGGGAATTATGGAGGTTTTTTGTATCACTGTGGAGTTTCGGCGTTTGGAGCACCACAGAAGGAGGATACGCATCCGCATCATGGTGAAATACCTAATATGGAATATAATCAAGCCTATATAATCTGCGACGAAGACGAAAATGGTAAATATGTTGCAATTGGTGGAGTTTTGGATTATGATTTAGCTTTTGTTCGTAAATACAGATTTTGTCCTGAGTGCAGATTATATGAAAATTCAAGCGTTGTAAAAATGAATGTTTCTATTGAAAATATGAAAAATGTGCCTATGGAATATATGTATCTTTGCCATATAAATTTTGCTCCTATAGAGGGGGCAAGGCTGGTGTACAGCGCAAAGCGTGATAAAGAGCATATAAAGGTTCATAAAATCGTAAACCCTGAGCTTTCAGAGGAACATGCCAATAAATTAAGAGGATTTATGGATAGAGTTCAGGAAAATCCTGCTTTGCATGATGAAGTTGGAACGGAAGGCGAGTGTTACGACCCTGAGATTTGCTTTACTATAAAATATGAGGGCGATGAAAATAACAGAGCTTATACTATGCAGTATAAAAAAGGTGAGGGCGCATGTTATGTAAGCCATCCTACAGATGCGTTGCCTGTTGGTGTAAGATGGATTTCCAAGACATTAGATGAAAAGGCTATGGGTATGATTTTGCCTGCAACATCGGAACATTTAGGATATATTGACTCAAAGAAAAAGGGATATGTAAAAACTCTTAAGGGAAAAGAAAAACTTGAATTTTTTATGGAGATTGGATATTTAGATGATGACGAGGCTAAATTAATCGAAAAAAGAATTGAAGAGCTAATTAAATAAAACAATGAGCTGTGGTCTCGGCGTACCATAGCTCATTTTTGTTATTTGTTTATTATTAATTTCTTTATTTGAGATGGTGAACAATTAAAATGCTTTTTGAATGCAGTTGAGAAAGAGGATTCTGATGCAAAACCACATTTTGTAGCTACCTCCTTAGCCTTTTGTCCTGCATTTATCATAGAAAGGGCTCGTTCCAATCTTAGATTGTTCATATATTTATGGGGCGTTACGCCTATTTCCTGTTTGAAAAGCTTGATAAGATAATATTTGTCAAGATTAGTTTTTTCTGCTAAATCATCAACAGTATAAATCTCATCAGACTCATTAAGGGATTCTATTAATTGCTTAATTCGTTTTTCAGGAGTAATTTGGATAGGGTTTATTTTATCACAAACCTTTATCAGCGTATCGGTTAACGAAGAAATCAAGAGAGAGTTTTCGTTGGAAAAATCGTAAAAGCCTCTGTTTTCTATCATAACCGTGGATAAAATATCATTAATACTTTTAACGAATTGAATAAGCTCCGGATGTTCAGATGAAGGATAGCTGATGATTTCGTCCTCGTTAAGGGGAGGAGATATGGTAAAATCAATGAAAAAATGGTCAAAAGGTTCCAAAACCGTCTGCTTACGAGGTACGGTATCAGGAATAAGATAAAAAGTCCCAGGCTCCAATCTTGTATTATGAAAAAGGGCATAACCCGAATAAACATAGTAAAAACGATTTATTTTTAAAGTAGGTGGTGTTATATATTCCCAATTATTAATAGTCTTTCTTCCGCATGAGTGGATTATTATATTATTCATGAGAGAATCCTTTCTGTTCAAAAATTATTATAATTTAAATTATAAACATAACAATTTTGGTAAACAAAGACTGATTTTTGATATATATTTATACATAGGAGTGCCTTAAGATTATAGCATAGTTGTTTTTAATATGCAATAG
>JAZNCG010000141.1:0-5810 GCA_045587405.1 Ructibacterium sp.
CTGACTCATTATACAGTTTGCATAAAAGTGCCAAGTCTTCATAATGATAATTAGGCTGTGATTGTCCGTGTTTATTGACATAACCTCTCAAAATTGCATGTGTTAAAAGATTACCTTGAGAATGGACTTCCCATCCGCGATAAATAAATGTGTGTTTGTGTTGTGCCGCAGTTATTGCATTCATCATCACCGACATATCTCCGCTTGTTGGATTTTTCATTCCAACGGGAACTGAAATTCCGCTTGCAGTCAGTCTGTGTTGCTGATTTTCAACACTTCTTGCACCGATTGCAACATAAGCTAACACATCATCTAAGTACCCGTAATTTTCAGGGTAAAGCATTTCGTCTGCGCACGAAAAACCGGCTTCTTTAATTGCTCTTATATGCAAATCCCTCATCATCATGATTCCCTTTAACATGTCAGGCTTTTCGTTTGGGTTAGGTTGATGCAACATCCCCTTATATCCATCTCCGGTTGTTCTTGGCTTGTTGGTATAAATTCGGGGAATGATGAAAATTTTATCCGAAACCTTTTCTTGCACCTTTCTTAGCCTATGAATATAATCTATGACGCTATCCTCCTTGTCGGCAGAACAAGGGCCAATGATTAGAATAAGCTTATTACTTTTACCTGTGAAAATATCAGCAATTTCTTTTTCTCTTGCATCCACAATTTTCTTTAAGTCCGCAGATAGCGGACACATCTCTTTAATGTCTTTCGGTATAGGAAGTTCTCTTTCAAATGTTAAATTCATAATCAATAATCTCCTTTATTTTTGCTACTTAATTTTTATGAAAAGCACCCGCAGTTATCCTGCAATCTTTTTGCCTAAATCATCCTCAATTTCAACCCTATAATGACCCACGCCCTTTAGATGGTTTTTAGAAAAACAAAAAGCCCACACGATTTTGATTAAAAAATCAAATATCCATGCGGACTCTATTTCCTTTTTGTAACTTTCATTAAGCCGACGACTACAAGCCACCAGGTTAACAAACCTTCACAAGGACCGAAAAACCGCATGGATAACTAAAATAAAATAGATTGTTTTTAATATTTACTATTGTAGCCATATACGATTTTCCTTTCTTCATTATTTTTTGTATTATATACCTATTTTTTCTATTTGTCAAGGGTTTCCAAAACAAAAATTTGTTTTCTGCATCAAAGTGTATTAAATTGTTAAGGGCACACCACATCAATAGTTCGCCCTTTAATGTTTGATATTTACTTGTTAGCTGCTAAAAATCTATGTTGCATATCTATAAAGAATTGCTCCAATCTGCTCCCTTGTGATATTGTTGTTCGGTGCAAACTCTGTTTCACTTACGCCGTTTACAATACCATTCTGCTGTGCCCAAGATACCGCCCTTGTTGTGCAATTCGCATATTTATCCCACAATTTTAATTGTGAATATAATATTATTTTTCCTTCAAAAGGGTTGACAAATCCAAAAATGGTGTTACAATGTATTTAGCACTCGTTGTATGGGAGTGCTAACAATAATTTGGAGGCGATGACAAATGGCATCATATGAATTTAAGTCTGAATCTAAAAGGCTTTTGGATTTAATGATTAATTCTATTTACACTCATAAGGAGATTTTTTTAAGAGAGCTTATCTCTAACGCCAGTGACGCTCTGGACAAGCTCTATTATCTGTCTTTAACAGACGAAAACATTACATTTAATAAAGACGATTTTTATATCCGCATAACTGCCGACTCAGAGAACAGAACCATAACACTTTCGGATATGGGAATAGGTATGAGCCGAGATGAATTGGAAGAAAATCTTGGTACAATTGCAAAGAGCGGTTCCTTTGCATTTAAAAATGAAAACGAAAAGAAAGACGATGTTGATATAATAGGTCAATTTGGTGTTGGCTTTTACTCAGCTTTTATGGTAGCACAAAAGGTTGAGGTTAAGAGCAAAAAATTTGGTAGCGACCAAGCCTTTAAATGGATTTCCGAGGGCGCAGACGGCTACGATATAGAACCTTGTGATATGGACAAAATCGGAACTGTTATAACAATGTATCTGAAAGAAAACACCGATGACGAAAACTACGACAGCTTTTTACAGGAATACACCCTTAAAAATCTTGTTAAAAAGTATTCCGATTATATTAAGTATCCTATAAAGATGATGACAACAAAGCAGAAACTGAAAGAAACCGAGGACAAAGACGCCGCTCCCGAATACGAATCCTATACAGAGGACGACACTTTAAACAGTATGGTTCCCCTTTGCCGGCGCAGTAAAAACGAGCTGACAGACGAAGATTATAACAACTTCTACAAGGAAAAATTCTTTGACTTTGAGGATCCGTTAAAGGTAATCCATAATAGTACAGACGGAACAATCAGCTATAATTCCTTAATGTTTATTCCTGCAAGACCTCCATTTGACTACTACACAAAAGAATTTAAAAAGGGGTTACAATTATATACAAATGGCGTTTTGATTATGGATAAGTGTGAGGACCTTCTGCCTGACTATTTTGGATTTATAAAGGGTTTGGTTGACTCTGCGGACTTGTCCTTGAATATTTCAAGAGAAATTCTTCAGCACGACCGTCAGCTTAAAACAATCGCTTCCCACCTGAAGAAGAAAATCAAGAGCGAGCTTTTGAATATGCAGAAAAATCAGAGGGAAGACTATGATAAATTCTTTGAAAGCTTCAAAAGACCTTTGAAATTCGGTATGTATGATAACTACGGAGCTGATAAAGACTTTCTTGTAGACCTTATTATGTTCTATTCTTCAACAGAGGAAAAGAATGTTACCTTAAAGGAATATGTTGAAAGAATGAAGGACGACCAGACTTGCATCTACTATGCTTGCGGTGAAACAAATGAGCAGATAGACCACCTTCCACAGACAGAAGCAGTTAAGGAAAAAGGCTATGAAATTCTTTACTTCACCGAAGATGTTGACGAGTTTGCAATTAAAATTCTGAACAAATATATGGAAAAGGAATTTAAATCCGTTTCTTCTGCAGACCTTAATCTTGAAGACGAAACCTCAAAGGCTGCCGAGGCAGTTGCTCAGGAAACAAACAAGGATTTATTCGAAGCAATTAAAAATGCTTTGGGCGATAAAGTCTTTAATGTTAAAGCAACAAGCAGACTCAAAAACCACCCTGTATGTATGAGCACAGAAGGAGAAATTTCTCTCGAAATGGAAAAAACTCTCGGGGCTATGCCCAATGCAGGTGGAGCAATTAAGGCTCAACGAGTTTTGGAAATAAACATAAACCACCCTATTTTCGATACCTTAAAGTCTGCAAAAGACGATGATGCAAAACTTGGCAAGCTTTCATCTGTTTTATATAACTGTGCCCTTTTAATGGAGGGTATGGCAATAGATGACCCTACAATTTTTGTAGATAATGCTTGTGATTTAATTAAATAATATTTTATTGACATTCAACTTGATATTTAAAATAATTTGTTGTATAATTGAGGTTGAATTAAATGAAATCTGACCAAAAAGGAGGGGTATTAATGAGCCTGAATAAGATTGAAAAGAGAAAAAATTTCATAATTAACATAGTTTTTTATACTATGGTTCTTTGCTTGGCTTTTTTGTTTCTTGAGTATGTTATAACCTGGATTATGCCCTTTCTTCTTGGCTTTTTGATAGCTTTAGCCTTTAGACCGCTTATAAAGCCTCTTGTTAAGGTTACAAAGCTTAATACTAAATTTATTGCTTTTATAGTGGTTGTTTCGGGATATATCCTGATTGGCTTTTTAGTGGCGCAGGCGGGTAGTTACCTATTCTACGAGATTAAAGATTTTTGTATGAACATACCCGATTTTTACACAAATGAAATCGCGCCCTTCCTTTCCTCTGCCAATTCAGGACTTCTAAGGTTTGCAAATCGCTTTTCTCCCGAGATGGCAGCGCAGATTGGGGAAACTCTAAACAGCGCTCTTGAGGGCGTTCAGGAATCACTGGTAGAACTTTCTGCTGATATCCTTTCGGGCTTTGCGTCTATATCAAAAAAAGTTCCCCTATATCTTATATCCTTTATATTCTGCATATTATCTTCTTTATTTATCAGTATGGATTACGACAATGTTATCTCCTTTATTTCACGACAAATACCTGATAGAAATAAAGAGATGTTTCTTGATATAAAAGATTATTTAGGAAAAACCTTGGCAAGCTATGCAAAGGCATATCTTATAATTATGTTTATAACCTTTGTAGAGGTTTCTGTTGGGCTTGCAGCCTTGAAAGTTAAAAACGCAGTCGGCATCGGCGCAATTGTTGCCGTAGCAGATGTTTTGCCTATTCTCGGCACAGGTACAGTTGTTCTGCCTTGGGCTGTTATATCAATATTCCAACAGAGATTTTATCTCGCCTTAGGATTGGTTTTGCTCTATCTTATAGTTACGGCAGTGCGCCAATTTATAGAGCCAAAAATCATAGGCGACCAGCTTGGAATCCCTCCTCTTGTTGCCATTATATGTATATACTTAGGTTTTGTTTGGTTTGGTGTTTTAGGAGCGCTTTTGTTCCCCGTATCTATGAATATAATTATGTGTTTACACAATGCAGGCAAAATTCATATCTGGAAATAGACGGAGGATTATATGATTATTAAAGGAATTGTTTTTGATATGGATGGCACTCTGTTTGACACCGAGCGCATTTCTCTTATAGCTATGAACAAGGCAGGAGCAGACTTTAACGCTCCCCTTTCCTACGAAACTATGGTTGGGTTTATGGGATTGCCAAGCAAAGAAATCGAAAACATCTATTATAATCAATTTGGCTGTGATTTTGATTATGAGGGCTACAAAGCCGCAAAAATCAAATATATGAACGATGAAATAAACAAAAAAGGTGTTCCCATAAAGGCTGGGATAAAAGAGCTTTTGCTCTTTGCAAAAGAGAATAATATCTCCTGTGCAGTTGCCACCTCAACCTCTAAATGGCGCGCCGAAAGTCTTATGGAGAAATCGGGGTTACGAGATTATTTTTCCGCCATAATCTGCGGAGAAGATGTAGAAAAAGGGAAACCTAACCCTGACATATTTTGGCTTGCTGCTGAAAAAATGGGTGTATCGCCCGAAAATTGCATTGGCATCGAGGATTCACGAAATGGTATTTTAGGGCTTTCAAAATCAGGAATGTATAGCTTTCTTATACCTGATTTGGTTCCCATAACAAACGAAATGGAAGCTGTTGCCAACCAAAAGGTTGACTCTGCCTTCAGCGTTATAGACTTTATAAAAGAAAATATGTAAAAAGAAACGAGGGCGTAGCAAAATGAACATTTTGCTACGCCCTCTTTTGGGGGCTGACGAAAAATGATGCAGAATGGACAAACTGAGTCAAACCATAGATTTGAGTTACCCGACGGCGTACGATGGTACTCCGAGAGGCGAAGTTTGTTCATATCGCAAAACATTATTAAAAAGTAAAAGTCGTCATATGACGACTTTTACAACATATTTTTGTTTTATTTTACATATTGTTATATTTGAAATAGGCTCTATATAAGCTTTTATCCGTTTTGCGAGGTCTGCGCATTTTGCTACAGTCCCTTTCTATTATATTACCAAACCACCATTTGGGCTTATAACCTGTCCTGTTGTAAACTCATCTTCGTCTGCCAAAAACACAATAATCCTTGCTACATCTTCAGGAGTACCAATTTTACCTAAGGGCGTTTCTTCTTTCAAGGCAGAAATTGTAGTTTCGGAAAGTTCTGCATTCATATCCGTATCAATAACCCCGGGAGCAACACAGTTTACACGGATATTAGATGGGCCTACCTCTTTTGCAAGAGC
>JAZNCG010000142.1:0-48560 GCA_045587405.1 Ructibacterium sp.
TATTAATAGCTTGTGTCAAGAAAAAATGCTGAATCCCCATAAAAAAGAAACTTTTTTCTATATTGGACATTCTTTCGTTTTTTTGTATAACGGATATATGGTTTTTGCTGTACACTCATTGTAAGAATTTTATCTAAATGCTCTGCCCAATCTTGCATTGTCATAATTTCCTCACGCTCTGCTTGTCTTTCGGCAAAGTCAAGATACCCCGAAACAATTTGATCTAATGAACGCAACTCTTTTTCATCCAAATAATTTTGGGCAATAACTGCATCCTTAAACCATAATACTTACCAAATTTTCAAATATATCTCAAAAAAACAGAAAATGCTATTGAAAAATAAAATAAAATGTTTTATAATTATATATTATATAAATTTTATTAATAGTTATGGAAAGGATAAATCCAAATGAGTACTTTTTTAGACAGAATTAAAGAACGGGCTAAAGCAGACAAGAAAACCGTTGTTCTTCCCGAGTCTATGGACAGAAGAACCTTGGAGGCTGCTGACAAAATTTTAAAGGAGGATATTGCAAACCTCATTATTATCGGCACAAAAGAGGAGATTGAGGCAAACTCTCAGGGACTTGATATTTCTAAAGCAACTATTATCGACCCCTTTACCTACGAAAAAACCGAAGAATATATAAACCTCTTTGTTGAATTACGAAAATCCAAGGGCTTAACCTATGAAGACGCAAAGGCTCAGGCATTGGGCGATTATATGTATTATGCTTGTCTTATGGTTAAAGCAGGCGACGCAGACGGCGTTGTTTCAGGTGCTTGCCACTCAACTGCAAACACATTAAGACCGAGCTTGCAGATTATAAAAACGAAACCCGGCGTTAAGTTGGTTTCTGCCTTCTTCCTTATGGTTGTTCCCGATTGTGAATATGGCGCAAACGGAACATTTATCTTTGCAGACAGCGGCTTGGAACAAAATCCTGACCCTGAAAAATTGGCTGCAATCGCAGCTTGTTCTGCTGAATCCTTCGAGCTTTTGGCTGAGGAAGAGGCTATCGTTGCAATGCTTTCTCACTCCACAATGGGAAGCGCAAAACACGCTGATGTTGATAAGGTTGTTGAAGCAACCAGAATTTGTAAAGAAAACAATCCTGAACTTAAGGTAGATGGCGAGTTACAGCTTGATGCTGCTATAGTTCCTGAGGTTGGACAATCTAAAGCTCCTGACTCTGCTGTTGCAGGAAAAGCTAATGTATTGGTTTTCCCTGACCTTGATGCAGGTAACATCGGATATAAATTGGTTCAAAGACTTGCAAAGGCTGAAGCTTATGGTCCTGTAACTCAGGGTATTGCGATGCCTATTAACGACCTTTCAAGAGGTTGTAGCGCAGACGACATCGTAGGTGTTGTTGCTATCACTTGTGTTCAGGCACAGGGTAAATAAGAGAGGAGTATATAATAATGAAAGTTTTAGTTATAAATGCGGGAAGTTCTTCCCTTAAATATCAGTTGATTGATATGGACAGCAGCGAGGTTATGGCAAAAGGTTTGTGTGAGAGAATTGGCATTGAAGGTTCAATGCTCACTCACCAGGCAAAGGGAAATAAAATTCCTATGGAAATCGAAATGAAGGACCACAGCGATGCAATAAACGCAGTTATTGCCGCTTTGGTAGACAAAGACCATGGTGTAATTGCAGATATGAACGAAATTACAGCTGTTGGACACAGAGTTGTGCATGGTGGAGAGGCTTTCTCAGGTTCTGTTCGCATAACCGAGGCTGTTAAAAAAGCTTTGGAAGAATGCATCGACCTTGCTCCTTTACACAATCCTCCTAACCTTACAGGTATTGCCGCTTGCGAAAAGGCTATGCCTGATGTACCTCAGGTTGCTGTTTTCGACACAGCTTTTCACCAGTCAATGCCTGCATCTTCTTACCTCTACGCTCTTCCTTATAAATATTATGAAGATTATAAAGTAAGAAGATATGGTTTCCACGGAACATCTCATAAATATGTTACACAGAGAGCTGCCGCTATGCTTGGAAAACCCGTTGAGGACCTTAAAATTATCACTTGTCATTTAGGTAATGGTTCTTCTATTACAGCTGTTAAGAACGGAAAGAGCCTTGATACAACAATGGGCTTTACTCCTTTGGCTGGAACATTAATGGGAACCCGTTGCGGAGATATTGACCCTGCAATCGTAACCTTCCTTATGAACAAAGAAAACCTTTCTGCAAAAGAAATTGATTCTATAATGAACAAGGAATCAGGCATATATGGCGTATCAGGCGTTTCCAGCGACTTCAGAGATGTTGCAGCCGCAGCTAACAGCGGAAACAAACGCGCAGAAATAGGCCTTGAAATGTTCTATTATGAAATAAAGAAGTTCATCGGCGCATATGCCGCTGCTATGGGTGGCGTTGATGCAGTTGTATTTACTGCAGGCATTGGCGAAAATGATAAAACCTTAAGAAAAGCTGTTACATCGGATTTGAAATTCTTAGGAATTGAAATTGACGACGAAAAGAATGCAATCCGTGGCGAAGAAATCGATATTTCTTCAAGCAGTGCAACTGTTAAGACTCTTGTTATTCCTACAAATGAGGAATTGATGATTGCTCTTGAAACAAAGGCGCTTACTGAATAATAATGAATATTTTCTATTAAAAATAGAATAGGACGATTAATTTTGTCCTATTCTATTTTATTTATATATTAAAATTCTAAAAACATTCCTTATTTCTTAGTTTTCGATAATCACGGCGCTTTTTTGCCGCTTCCCACATTTCTTTTTCTTCCTCCGTTTCAAGTATAAGCTCGGGAACGGGAACAGGTTTTTCGTTTTCATCAAGAGCAACCAAAACAACATAGGCTGTGTTTATAAGTTCTCGCGTTCCCCCAAGGCTTTCTACATAAGCATTTACACACACCTCCATAGAGGTGGTTCCTGCAAAAGTAATATTCCCTGTCAGCAAGATTGTATCGTTTGCATGGGCAGGAGCAAGAAATTGTAAATTGTCTATAGCGGCAGTAGTTACATTGTGCCCTGAATGTCTGCGGGCAACAATCGCCGCAACTATATCAATCCATTCCATAAGCTGCCCACCAAAAAGACGATTAAACCCGTTCATACTTGATAAATTTAAAATCTGTATATGCTCTGTATAAGAATCTTTAATCCTTTTCGGCGCTAATTTTTCATTTGCCATATTTAATAACCTTTCCTTTTGTTAAATCTCAGTAGGTGTTGGTGCTTGCCATAACGGGAGGGCATAGAAAAACCTTTCTCTGCGAAATTACACATCACTCCCAGGCGTTGGCGCTCCATTCTGTCATTATGAGTGTAGCGTAGCGGAACGACAAATCCAAATTCATATAACTATATCTTATTTCCCTTAACAGGACATACTTTCATACAAATACCACATACCGAGCCTCTGCCTATATGCTGAAACTTCTTCTTCATATACTGGCTGCAAGCCAATGCATCAATAATATCTTCACGGGGTTGCTCAGGACACCAGCTGTTTCCCGTTATTGCCATGGCAGGACACGCCACAACACATTTCTTGCATTCTCCGCAAGGTGATACAGCCGTTATCTCAGGAACATCAAAGATGCAATCTGTTAAAATTGTGCCGAGTCTTACGCGAGGTCCGTTTTTGGAAGATATAAAAAGTCCGCTCTTGCCAACCGCTCCCAAGCCCGACATTGTGGCGGCATATTTATGGGAAAATATCCCCTGAAGCCCCTCCACCGATTGCGAAGCTGGAATGGGAACATATTTATAACCCTCATCTGCAAGAATTCTGCCGACTCTTAAAGAAAGATGGTCTATAAGAGCGTTAACGCTTCTATAATGATGAAAATATGTATGGGTCGGTGCCTCGTCTATGCCATCTATAATCGCATCCGAGAGAGGGATTGTGTAAGAAATCCCATATGGCATATTAAATTGATTGTCTGCTTTAATCTTGCAAAAGCCAACCTGCCCTGCGCCATGGCTTATTAAAAATTCTTCTATCCTTTTTTGCATATGTACCTCCACCTGCTACCCCAACGCCGTAACCTTTTTAAGATACTCAAGGGTTTTAAACTTCTTCTCTAAATAACACTCTATGCAATACTCCCCTAATCGGCTGAGATATTTAAGCCCATTATCCGACAGAGAAAATGAGAAAATCTTCTTGGCATCTACAGATGCTATGTAATATATAGCATTTATAATTCCACTTCCCGTATGAATAGTAATACCCTCTTTTTGTTTTCCGCAATCTTCACAAAAAGCGCACCCCTCCGCAGGGCTGATATACGATATGTTCTCTGTTGCTTTACATAGCCTGCATTGGGCTAAATCCGGCAACATACCAAAAACCGAAAGAATTCTGAACTCAAATGTTCCTTTTATCTGCTCATAATTAAGCTTGTCCTCCGAAAGGACATATAAAGTGTTTAAAAGCAACGAAACCATTTCCTCGTCAGGGGATTCTTCCTGAACAATATAGTTTGCAATATCGCAAAAATATGAGGCATATGCCATTTTTTCCAAAGAGTCCCGTATAGCGGAAAATGGAGTTATTAATTCTGCGCCATTTATTTTATAAAGGCTCTTTTCCCGACCCTTAAAAAGAGTAAAAGAAGCATAAGAAAAAAGCTGGGTTGCAGAAAGCAACCCCGACTTATTGGAACGCACTCCTCCTGCAAGAACAGAAACCTTGCCGAAATCCTTGGTCAGGATAGTAATAATACGGGAATTATCCCCATACTTTACCTCACGGGTAACTATTCCTTGCACTTCAACAATACCCAAGTCCTATGCCTCCTTCAAATTTAGAAAAATTTAGGCTTTACTCCCTCTGTCAAATCAGGAAATTCAGGCGGAAATTGATTGTCATTATACTCATTGTTTTTATCATATTCCTCCCAAGGGTCTGCCTCTGTTAATTTTCCTTTATATCTCAAATACGATTTAATGTTCCCTGTACCTTCAAATTCGTCCCAACAGGCGTTTTTATTAAAGCTGTGTTTTTCCACAGTTGTCACCTCCAAATAGGTAATAGTAAGAGTTACCTTTTCTTGCACTCTTATTATTATAATACGAAGGTTTTTATATACTGTTTATGAACACAGTAATATTTTCCATAAAATCTATTTTATTCAAATCCAATATCCGTTATAAAGTTTTCGCGGTTTCGCCAATCCTCTTTAACCCTTACCCACAATTCTAAATATACCTTATGGCCTAAGAATTTTTCAATATCTATTCTGGCGCTTTGTCCTATATTCTTAAGCTTTTCTCCGCCCTTACCTATTATTATCCCTTTATGGCTCTGTTTTTCACAATAAATAGCCGCAAGAATTTCATAAGTACCATTTTTACGCTCTTTCATTTTTTCTATTTCTACGGCTACTCCGTGAGGAACCTCTTTGTTTAAAAGTCTTAAAGCCTTTTCCCTTATAAACTCAGATACAATCTGACGCTCAGGCTGGTCTGTTATAACATCATCGGGGAAAAATTTAGGTCCTTCACTTAAAAATTCCTTTATTTTTTCGAAAAGCTCCGAAACATTTTCGCCTTTTTGAGCCGAAATCGGCACAATAGCAGAAAAATCGTATAAATCCTTAAGCTTGTCCAGAACAGGCAGGAGATTTAAACGCTCTTTGGTGTCAATTTTATTAACTGCTAAAATAACGGGAACATCTGCTGTTTTAAGACCCTCTAAAGCCTCTTTTTCCGCTTCCAGCTCAGCATCTTTAATATTGCAATCTACAACATAAATCAATGCATCTATGTCCTGGGTTGCGGTATAAATATATTTCTCCATTCTCTGGCTTAGCTTGTTATGAGGCTTATGAATACCTGGGGTGTCGATTAATACAACCTGCAAATCCTCCTCGGTATAAATTCCCAATATTTTTGTTCGTGTGGTTTGTGGCTTGCTTGAAACAATCGCCACCTTTTCCCCTATTATATAATTTAAAAGCGTAGACTTTCCCGCATTTGGTCTGCCTACAATTGCAACAAATCCTGATTTCATATTTCTGCCTTTCTTACTACAAATATTTTCTTTAGAAACAATTATTCACTATCTAATTTAAAAACAAAAAGCGCTCCTAAAATTATGTATACTAAAAGCCCTATAAGGTATAGCGGATTTTTAAATAAATTCAAAACCTTAATAAGCTTGTCCCCATCACAAAAGGTTAAAACAGCAATAACAACCGAGCCTGTTGCCGCCAGTAAAACCCCCGCCGCCGCAGAATCTTTAGCAACCTTAGCCAAAGGATGTGAATTTGGAGATTCCAAATCCACCGCTCTTTCGATGGCAGTATTAACCGTTTCCAAGCTCATAACAAGGGTGATGCACAAAATCAAGGGTGGATATTTATCAATTGGCAAACCATACAAGATGCCGAATATAACAACTGTAACCATCGCCAAAACATGAATTCTAAAATTCCTTTCGTGGAAAAAACAATGAATAAGCCCGCAAAAGGCATAAAAGAAACTTTTTAAAAGCCTCATCTGGATAACCCCATTTCCTCTAAAATATCATCCTGATATCCAAACATCTCCTCTTCATCTTCGGTGGTCATATGGTCGTACCCCAAAAGATGAAGCATAGAATGAACCGTCAAAAAGCCGACCTCTCTTTCAAAGGAATGCCCATACTCCTCGGCTTGCTCCAAAGCCCGCTCCAAGGAAATAACAATATCGCCCATACAGAGTTCGTCGTTTTCGTTAAACTCCGCATAATCCTCTATTATTTCCCCGTCCTCATCATATTCAAACATAGGAAACGACAGTACATCTGTTGCGCTATCTATACCTCTGTGGATAGAATTAAGCTCCTTAATCCCCGAATTATCCGTTAAAACAACACTGATTTCCGTTTCCTCGGCAAATTCCATATATTCAAGCGTCGCTACCGCAGAATTGCGAATTAACTCCTTCAACTCATCCGAAACCTCAATTTTCTCCTGTTCGTTTAAAAAACTGATGGTCATATAACTCACCCCTATTCAGCTAACGATTTTTGTCGTACTTCTGCTTATTTTTCTGAACTCTTTCTCTTTCTAAATCCTTCCGCTCATACGCCTTTACAATCCGTTGAACCAAAGGATGTCTTACAACATCTCTTTCATCAAGATAAATAAAATCAATATCCTCGACATTTTTAAGGACAATTTCCGCATCTTTAAGCCCTGATTTTTTATCCCTGGGAAGGTCAATCTGGGTCACATCTCCTGTCACTACAATTCTGGAAGAAAAGCCCATACGAGTCAAAAACATCTTCATCTGTTCAGGGGTTGTATTCTGAGCTTCATCAAGAATAATAAAGGCGTTATCAAGAGTTCTTCCCCTCATATACGCCAAGGGCGCAACCTCTATTAACCCTCTTTCTAAGTTTTTATGGAAAACCTCATAGCCCAGCATCTCACCTAAGGCATCATAGAGAGGTCTTAAATAAGGGTCAACCTTCTCCTGCATATCTCCCGGCAGAAAGCCAAGGCTCTCCCCTGCCTCAATAGCAGGGCGAGTGAGAATAATTTTATCCACCGCTTTACTCTTAAACGCCGAAACCGCCATGGCAACTGCAAGGTAGGTTTTTCCCGTTCCTGCAGGACCAATTCCAAAAACAATATTATTATCCTTTATGGATTGTATATACTGCTTCTGCCCTAAAGTTTTTGCCTTAATGGGAACTCCGCGAGCACTTATACAAACTACATCTTTTCCTAACTCTTCAAGCTTTTCGCCATTTCCCTCTTCAATCTGATTCATAACATATCTTACTTCCTGCTCGCCAATACTGTCCCCACGGGAGGCAATAGCCAAAAGACTGTTTACTGCCGACAGAGCTATATCAACCTTGTCAGGCTCTCCTGCAATCTTTATCTCGGAGCCTCGGTTTATTATAGCAACATCTAACTCTTTTTCTATAATTTTAACATTTTCATCAAAACTGCCAAAAAGATTTATGACAAGCTCCATTCTCTCAACTTCTATAAATCGTTCCATACTATACCTCGTTTAAAATATATCTGTGTATATTGTATATAATAATATAATACGCAGTTTTTGTCAATAAAAACCCTTTACTTTCAGTAGGCTCTCATTAGGTTTATTCTTCCGTTTCTTCCCCCGTATCTTCCTCCGTTTCTGCCTCCGTATTTTCCTCCGTTTCTGCCCCATCTATAACAGCTTTCCTTGCTATATTTTCACGGCAAGTATAAGTCAGTGTTACCAATACATCTCCGTTTTCCGTCAAGGTGTTTTCCAAGGCTACATCTTTTATCTCTGTTTCTGCCGAAATTTCTTTCTCAAGCTCTTCTTTTAGTTCTTTTTTAGCCTCCTCAAGAATTTGAGCAACAGTTCTTTTTTTAGAAATAATTTTTTGTTCGTTATATGTTTCCTTCTTAAAAAACAGAGACGGAGCCAAATCAAAGGGAGCTTTAAACTCCCACTCTTGCTGAACAACTTCATATTTTTCATAGGGCTGTTTTTTTCCAATGTACAAAGGAATTTCTTTACCAAATATTTGTATGCTGTACCTTTTTTTATTCTCTCCGCTGTTTATTGGTTCTTCAAATCGCAAGGAATACTCTTTAGAGGCCTTATAGGTGGTTTGGGCAAATACCTCTCCGTATGAATGTACATACCTTATTCCTGCCGTTTCGCTCTCCATTATTCCGCTGACTAACACATCTCCCTCTCGGACTCCCGAGCCCTTTTTTATCATTGTTTGTCCGTTTCTTGCCTCTATTGATTCAATCACTCCGTCTTTTATCGCTACAAGATTGCAAGGGGTTTTGGTGTCTAATATTTCAGCTTCCTCTGTCCTCTCTACAACCTCAACATAAACTCTTGAACCATTAATCGTTATGCCAAGCCACGCCAAATCCGGCAAATCTATCATCATTCTGTTTCTCACCTTTGCAGAATCAATTCCGCTTGTAGACTTGCCTATAGCTATATCCGACACAGCCAAACCATCTAAAATTGTTTCTGTGCTGATTTTATTGTTCCCGAAAACCGTTATTCCCATTATATGTCCCGATGAATACCACAGCAAAAGCGCCACCGCAACAACACCCAGCACAATGGGTTTTCTTTTTCTGTATCTTCTAAGCACAAAGGGCAACCCCCTTTTCAGGGTTATCCTTACCCGCATTCCCGTTCGGCGGCATATATCTCTGCAACCTGCAAAAGCCTCTCTGCTCATCTTTGCTGTTATAATCTTATCGCCACAATAATGCACATCCCATATATTCATTTTTCTATGGGTGCATATATTTAAAAATCTTTCAGGAAATCTTCCCTCCCCACGAATTACAACATACCCTCTTATGTAGTTTGCTATGTCCGAAACTGTCATTCTTGCCCTCCTTTTCCGCTATTTTTCAAAGCTTAAAGACTCTATAGTACCTGTTATATATAAAAGCTCCTGAGTAATATTTTTTATTTCTAAATTCCTACCTGTTATTTTCAGTATATCGGGCTTTGCCTTAACTCTTATTATAGAGTTACTGTATTCTAAAATCCCTTTATAATTTTCTAATGTCAGCTCTTTGTTTCCTATACAAGAAATCAATATAACATCTAATAAAATTTCCTTGGATATATCCACGGCATCTGCCATTCTTTCTTTAATTGTATTTTTTTCTTTTTTCTCCTGAACCTTCTTTCTCACTATCTCACTTCCCTTTCGTTATTTAATTCTCTCTATTTATGGTATTTTATGCCTAAAACTTCCTTTTAATGAATAGAAATAACCAAGCAACACTTTATAAGGAACTATATAGTTCAAAAACTTCCATCATACGCCTTATCTGCCCATAATAAGCAGCGTATGTTTAAATTACTATTTGTGGGCAGAAAGGGTATGGAAATTAATATGAATAAAATAATAAAAAATATTCTCTCGGCAGGGCTTTTATGCCTCATAATCTTTATGCTTTTAAACCCCTCTCAAGCCATAGCCGAAACTCAAAAATCGGTTTTACTCTGCACTGATGTCCTCATTCCCTCACTTTTTCCTTTCTTTGTCTGCAGTAACCTTTTTATATCCCTTGGCTTTGCAGAAACCTTAAGCAAATATCTTTCAATAATTATGAAGCCACTTTTCAATCTGAGTGGCAGTTGCGCTCTGCCCATGCTTTTAGGAATAATAAGCGGTTATCCCACAGGAGCGGTTGTAACAACTCAGCTTTATAAATCAGGAAAATGCACCAAGATAGAGGCTGAACATCTTTTGACCTTTTGCAACAATTCAGGGCCTATGTTTATAATAGGTGCCTTAGGAATCGGCATTTTAGGAAGCTTTGAAATAGGCCTTTTTCTGTATCTCATACACCTTATTTCCTCTTTAATAACAGGTTTTTTATTTAAATATTTCCTACGCTCTGCAAGCTTATCGCCTCTATCTCTTCCTGCAAAGAAAAGTGACAATATAGAAAACACTTTTTCCGCCATAGGCAATTCCATATCTGACAGTATCTTTAGTATACTGAAAGTTTGTGGCTTTGTAATATTTTTTTCAACCATCGGAGCGACCTTGCCAAAAGACAATGGCGGCAGATACATCTATGCAATTCTTGAAATTACGGGAGGCATAAAGGCAATCGCAGAACAAAATCTGTCCCTTGGTTTCAGCCTGCCTTTCATATCCTGCCTGCTTGCATTTTCAGGGCTGTCGGTTATGGCTCAGGTATCCGCCTTTGTTTTACCCTCAGGACTTTCTATGGAGTCATATATTTACGGAAAGCTTGTCCACAGCTTTATAGCTTTTCTTTTAACATATCTTGCTTTAAAATTTATCCCTCTTCCCTTGCCCGTATTTGCAAAACAAGTTGCTACATATGAAAGTTCCTTTGCTCTTCCGCTAAAAAATGTTATGGTTATTTTATTTTTCATATTATTATATTTTTTCCGTCACCCTATATACAATCTTTTTGTTGACACAAAAGATTAAGTGGTATAGAATATACTTATGATATTGTAAGCTTTTTAAAGCTTAAGAGAAGGAGTTTTCAGATATGCGTATTTTAATGGCAACAATGAAACTGGATATAGGCGGAGCGGAAACACACATCGTAGAACTTTCTAAGGCATTGGCAAGAAGGGGCATAGAGATTATCGTTGCATCAAACGGCGGTGCCTACGAAAAAGAGTTGAAAGATGCCGGAATTACTCATATAAAAGTTCCGTTTCACAGCAAAAACCCTGTTTGTATGCTTAAAGCTTATAAACTGCTTAAAAAAATTATATTTGAAAATAATATAGATGTTGTTCATGCACACGCAAGAATTCCTGCTTTTTTATGCGGTCAGCTTCATAAAAAATACCATTTTAGGTTTGTTACAACTGCCCATTGGGTTTTCTCCACTAAATTTCCGTATAATTTATTAACCTGTTGGGGCGACAGAAGTCTTGCAGTAAGCGATGACATAAAAAAATATCTGATGGATAATTATGGAATAGCTGATGATAACATTCGTGTTACCATAAACGGGATTGACCTTAATAAATTTTCTAAGGACACAGATTTTTCCGATGTTGCAGACGAATTTTCTCTCGCAACAGACAAAACCCGTATAGTATATGTCAGCCGTATGGACACAGACAGAAGTTTAGCCGCTCATAAGCTTTTAGAAATTGCCGAGGCTTTAAATAAAGAAATTCCAAACCTGGAAATCGTAATCGTCGGGGGCGGCAACGATTTTGAAGCTGTTCGGAACAAGGCAGAAGGTGTTAACGCAAATGTCGGCAGACGAATGGTTGTAATTACAGGAAGCCGAACGGATATAAATAAATTTGTAGCCTCGGGAGATGTTTTTGTTGGGGTAAGCCGTGCCGCTTTGGAGGCTATGGCTTGTGAAAAACCTGCAATTATCGCAGGAAACGAAGGCTACATCGGTATATTCAACGAAGATAAACTTCTGGTTTCTATTGATACCAACTTCTGCTGTCGCGGTTGCGAAGAAACCACAACTGATAATTTAAAAAGGGATTTGCTGGCAATTTTAAAATCCACCCCACAAGAGCAGGCTGAACTTGGTAAATATTCAAGAGATACCGTAGGTAAGTACTACTCAATCGACACCATGGCAGATGATGCTATGAAAATGTATGTATCCATTATAAAAAACAGTAAAATTAACGAGGTTTCCCCCAGCGAATTTTCGGACATAGATTCGTATTTAATGACAAATCCTATAAGAACTCCAGGTGGAAAGATTGATGTTATGATTTCAGGCTACTATGGTTTTCACAACAGCGGTGATGATGCTATACTAAAAGCAATCGTAGACAGCCTTAGCATAAATCGCCCTGATATAAAAATTCTTGCCCTATCCAACGACCCTGCCGAAACCAAGCAGGTATATGGAATAGACGCCATCAGCCGAGTTAATTTAATCAAGATTATATGGAATATGCGCAAAACAAAGATGCTTATAAGCGGTGGGGGCAGTCTTATTCAGGATATTACCTCGGACAAGTCCTTAACCTATTATTTAGGAATAATCTTTCTTGCAAAAAAAATGGGCGCCAAAGTAATGCTATACGCCAACGGAATTGGCCCTATACGAAATCCTAAAAACCACAAAATTATAACAAAGGTTTTAAATCAGGTGGACTTAATAACCCTGCGTGAGCCATCATCTTTGGATGAGCTGAAACAATTTTGCGTTACCAGTCCTCGTATAGAAATAACAGCCGACCCTGCCTTTAACCTTGTTTCTGCCAGCGATGCAGAGGCTTGCGAATTGCTTGAAAAAATCGGCATAAATAGAACCCAAAAATTCTGCGTAGTTTCAATCCGCACATGGAAATATTGCGGAGACGAGCTTGTTGATAATGTTGCATATGTTTGCGATTATATTAAAAAGACTCATAATATCGATGTTTTACTTCTCCCTATGCAGGTAAACAAAGATATGGAAATTTCCCAAAAAATTGCAAATAAAATGTCTGAAAAAGCCTTTGTTTTAGAGGAAGAAATTTCTCCTGCACAGATGCTTGGCATTATTGGGAAAGCTGAATTTGTTATGGGTATGAGATTGCATACTTTGATTTATGCCGCTAAGATGTCTACCCCTGTTATAGGTTTAATCTACGACCCTAAAATCAGTGCTATGATGGCATATATTGGGCAGAACTACACCGAAACGGTAGAGAGCCTTAACCCTTTAACTTTATGCAGATACACAGACGAAATATTGGATAACAGAGAAAACTTATCTCAGGCATTAAAGGTTTCTGCCGAGGCAGCTAAAACCAAAGCTAAAGAAAATATCCGACTCGCAACCGAGTTGTTGGATAAATAAAATACTTGTTCAACCTAAAGAAAGGCAAACATTATGGAACTGTTTATATTTCACGAAATAACAAAGGACCCAATCATCAAGGCTCTTTTGTCTTATAAACGAACTCAAAGCGACAGCGATTATTTTGTTGCTGTGCGCGGGTTAATCTCTTATGCAGACCGGAGAATTACCGATAAAAATATCATTCGGGAATATGTTTTAAGAGTTATGTTAGAGCAAAATAACCTTCCCGATATTACAAAACTGAGAAATTTTCTTCGTCAGGATATAAAGGCAATCTACAGTGAATTATTCGATGTAGATTGGGACAATTTATTTAAAAGAAACGGCCTACTCCCCCTTT
The DNA here is from genome assembly GCA_045587405.1 of Ructibacterium sp. Classification (GTDB taxonomy): domain Bacteria; phylum Bacillota; class Clostridia; order Monoglobales; family Monoglobaceae; genus Ructibacterium. The sequence goes on from JAZNCG010000142.1 coordinate 13,646, forward strand.
CCGACATAAACTCATCCGTTGTATCCACGGGACTTCAAAGCTATTCTGCATCATTGGAACTTATGATTGACTCCAACTCAAACGAAGCTCTTGGGGGCGCCATTCTTGCCCATACCGAAAGCTTCGGGACAGGAATATCTTCTGCATATTCTTCTCTTGTATGGAACGGGAAAGAGCTTGAGGGCGTTTTTTCTCCCGACCCGATACAGTTTGATGAGTTAATCGGTCTTACTGATGAAAAAAGATTTATTATCGCAAATACAGAAAGCTTTATGGCAGGCAAGCCTGCTAACGATATTTTATTGACAGGTTGCAGCGGAACGGGAAAATCCGCTTGTATAAAGGCTTGTGTAAACCTTTTTAAAGACAGCGGTTTAAGACTTATTGAAGTTAAAAAGGAGCACTTAAACTCCATTTCCGATTTAATTAGTTCATTAAAAAACAGCGTTTTAAAATATATAATCTTTATTGATGGCTTAACCGACGATATGCTTGAGCTAAGCTTTTCGGCAAAAGGACAAACCAAAGACAGGAACAGAAATGTGTTAATTTACACTACCTGTTCAACAAATGCCTCAAACACCCAAAATCTAATCTCATCTTCCTTTGGTACTACATTGAATTTTGGATTTCCCACAAAGGAACAATTTTTAAAAATTATAGAATTTTTACTTAAAAGCGAAGGTATTGATATAACAGAACAAATTCTTGCCGAGGCTGTAAATAAAAGAGAAAATGAAATTGATTTTTCGGGAAGAGCAGCTCGACAATTTGTATATGGAATTTTAAGCAACAGATAAACATATACTACAAAAGAACTTTGAAATTACAGATAATATACATTTAATATACATTAATTTTTATCCTACCTATCAAAATATTTATTATTTTTTGTAATTTTGTCAAAAATCGTTGATTTTTTATATAATTTGTGTTATACTTCTCATATTATTGATTTTAGGAGGCATGAATGATTCTATGTCAGAAAAGAAGCAACCTTTGAAAGAAACTTCAAAAAAAGCAAATGTTTTTTCCGCCAGGAACGAAACCGAAGCTGATGCTATATACTCTAATGAAAAATCCGGCATAAGTTTTACTAAAAAAGCTATTTTAATCACAATATCTATCGTTATCGCAGCACTATTGCTTGGTGTATGTTTTGTTGCAGCATATGTCAGAACCTATGAGGGTATTTACCCCAATGTATATGTAGGCGAAATAAAACTCGGCGGTATGTCCGACGGAGACCAGATTCTTGAAAAACTAAACAGCGTTTATTTCTCTGAAAAGATAAAGGATTTAACCATTCCTGTTACCTGCAGGGAAACAAGCTCTGAAATTCAGCTAAATGACCTTCAGGTTGTTTATGACAATCAAGTAACTCTCAGCAAAGCTCACGATACGGGGCGTAGGGGAAATCTTATACTCAGAACTCTTAACTTTATTTTATGTGCTATGCATAAGACGGATATTCCTCCGCAGATTACTTATAACAAAGAAAATCTGGATAATGCAATAAACGGAGTTGTTGCTCCCTACGAAATAGAACCTGTTGGCCATACATTCAAGATTATGACTAACGAGGTTACAATTATCGGCGATGTAAATGGCATTAAGGTTAATCGCAAGGATGTTACCAAAAAAATCGAAAAACAAATAAGGGAAATGAATTTTTCCGAGATTGTTATGGAACCAAAGAGCGTAAAGCCGGAACCTTTGAATTTTGACGAATTCTATAACTGGCTCACAGGAGATGCTCAAAATGCATATTATGAAAAGAACGCAGAAGGCAAAGTTGTTGTTCACCTTGGCAGACTTAAGTGTGAGGTTCCGAAAGAAGAAGTTGAACGCGCTATAAAGAGTATTAAAAAATCTCCGGATAACATGGTGGTTATTCCTGCCAAAACAACAGAGCCTGAGTTAACTTCTACAAAGCTTGAAGAAATATTGTACAAAGATGTTCTCGGTTCTTATTATACCTGGTATACAGGTTCTGCAGCCCGCTTGAGTAATGTAGAGCTTGCAACCGCCAGAGTAAATGGTTCGGAGCTTATGCCCGGCGAGGAGTTTTCTTACGGTAAGACAATCTTGCCTCGAAACGCGAAGAATGGTTATAAAATGGCACCCGTTATCGAGGGTGATAAAACAGCCTACGATTTCGGCGGTGGCATATGTCAGCCATCTTCTACCCTTCATGCGGCTGTTAAAAAGGCTAATCTTAAAATTGTAGAGCGTCATCCTCACAGTAAACCTGTAGGATATATTCCAACAGGTTGGGATGCAACTATTGCCGAAAGTACAAATCTTGATTTCAGATTCAAAAATAATACTAATTACCCTATAAAAATCGAAGGCGTAACCGCAGGCGGTAAAGTTACCTTTACAATTTGGGGATATAAAGGACAATAATTGAATAATAAACTTCAGGGATCGGTGAAATTCCGTACCGGCGGTATAGCCCGCGAGCAAGCAATTGCTGATTTGGTGAAATTCCAAAGCCGACAGTTACAGTCCGGATGAAAGAAGTATGATTTACTATTGGTAAATCGGATTTTTGGCGTATAAACCCTGAGGCAATTTGCTTCAGGGTTTTATTTATTTCACTAATAAATCAGGAGGAATTAAAAATGGAAAAGAAAAATCAAAAATCACTACAAGGCTTTGAGCTTAGAAAAATGATAACAATTGCTGTTGCATCGGCGATGTCGGTAATACTTATGCTTCTGCAAATAAATCTCCCTATTGCGCCTGATTTTATTAAGCTGGACTTCGGGGATTTGCCTGCATTAGTAATCTCATTTACCTTTGGCCCTCTTGCAGGGGCTGCAACCTGTCTTGTTAAAAACCTTCTCCATCTTTTTATGAGTTCAACCTCGGGTATCGGAGAACTGTCCAACTTTATACTCGGCTGTGCCTTTGTTATCCCTGCAGGCTTGATTTATAAAAAGAAGAAATCTCGCAAAAACGCACTTTTGGGTATGGTTGTAGGCACTGTTGCCTTTGCCCTTATGGGTATTTTCTCTAACTACTATATTATCTTCCCTTTCTATACAAAAGTTATGGGTATTCCAATGGATGCAATAATCAAAATGTGTCAAGAGATAATACCCTTTATAGACAGCGAGCTTAAGGCAATTCTCCTGAGCGTTACCCCTTGCAACATAATAAAGTGTACTGCTGTTTCTTTGGTTACATTCCTGATATACAAAAGACTTTCACCATTACTTAAAGGAAATAAAATCTAATATTATTCCAAGCCCTTTCTAAGTTTAGAGAGGGCTTTTTTCTCTATTCTTGATACATATGACCTGGAAATATTAAGGGCTTTTGCCACCTCTCTCTGAGGCATTGACTTCCCACTATTTAACCCATATCTCATAACTATAACCTTTTTTTCCCGAGAGTCTAAAAGATTATTTATTCCCTTGTACATCTGCTTTATTTCCACCCCTAAGTTTATTTCATCAAAAACATCTTCTTCGCCATTCTTCATAATATCTATCAGCATAATATTATTGCCCTCTTTGTCGGTACCAATGGTTTCATTTAAAGATATATCCCCTTGCTCTTTCTTTTTTGCCCGAAGCAACATTAAAATTTCGTTATCCACACATCTTGCAGCATAGGTGGCAAGTCTTGCTCCTTTTTTAGGGTCAAAGGTGGAAATCCCTTTTATCAATCCAATAGTCCCCACAGACAACAACTCCTCCTGTTCGTATCCGCCTACTGTATACTTTTTTGCAATATGAGCAACAAGTCTTAAGTTATGTTCTATAAGCTTATTTCTTGCCTCAATGCTACCCTCCGCAAATTTTTCCAAAAGCTCCCTTTCCTCCTTTGCCGACAGAGGCTTTGGGAAAGAGTTCCCCGATGATATAAAGGACAACAAAAGGGTTAAAGATTGCATACATTGAAGAAGAATATTTAACATAAAAAGACCTCCATTTTCTACAAATCGTTACATATAAATTTTTATGTGTGATTTGCAAAAAAATGCAGGTCCGATAATTACTGTTATTTTAATAAAATTTTATACTTGTTCTTACAAGCTCCATCATATTCTCCGCTTTTTTATTCAAAATATGGTTCTACATCCGATGGAATTACATTCAAATCCGAAAAACGCTCTTCTAAAAACTCTGTCATAAAAGAACAGATTATATTCTCTGTTTCAAAATGCCCTGCGTCAATCAAATTCAGACCTAACTCCATAGCAAGCTGAACTTCGTGGTGTTTAACATCCGAGGTTACATATACATCCGCTCCTGCTCTATATGCATTATATATTCCAAACCCACCGCTTCCGCTACACAAAGCTACCGTTTTAACTATGTCCTGCGGGTCCCCCAAAGACCGAATGCATCTGCAACCTAATGAATGCTGTATCATTTCCTTAAAATCCGACATCTCCATAGGCGTTTGCAAAACACCAACTCTTCCAATATTATCAATGGGGTTTGAGTTTTCATCTATACATTCTTCTTCCTTAAATCTACGAATATCAACAAGGTCAAGTCGCCCCGCTAAAATATCATTCATTCCGCCATCGGCATTATCTAAATTTGTATGGGCGCTGTATACTGATATGTTATTTCTTATAAGCTCTCTTAAAATTCTTCCATTGATATCCTGCTCAACAATTCTTTTAACAGGCGAAAAAATCAAAGGATGATGTGAGATAATCATATCCGCTCCGCAATCAATAGCACGACGCAAATTATCGGAGGTCACATCTAAGCATACAAAAACCGTGGTCACTCTGCTCTCTAAATCCCCTACCATAAGCCCTACATTATCCCAGCTTTCCGCCAGCTCTTTCGGTGCGAGTTTTTCTATCTCTTCTATTATATCTCTTACCCTTATCATAATAACTCCCCTTTTTATTTTATTGCGTCTATCAAAGCCTGAACCTCTTTCAGCTTATCTTCCGCCTCTTTGGACTCAGCTTTTTTTAGTGCCAACAATATTTTTTCCAGTCGTTTCTTTTTTCTGTTAAAATATTCTTCGTACAGTATAGGATTTTTTTCCTTTATATTCTTGCCTAAATATACCTCATCTGCTTTTAATGTATACTCTTTTCCCGTATATTTTACTTCAATAATGTTATATATCTTCTCTTCTTCTTTTACAATATGCTCTCCGACAATTTCAAATCCGTTTGATACCAAATACTTCCTCAACTCATCAACAGCTGTCATTGGCTGTAAAATCAGCTGTGTTGCATTTTTAACAACCTCAATCCCTTTAGCAAGAATTTGGGCAATAACCAATCCACCCATTCCTGCAACAACAATCGTATCTGCCTCTCCCATCAACAGAGTTTCTACCCCACCGCCTAATCTCAGCTCTATTTTATCTTCGAGCTTATACCTCTTTATTGTTGCCTCCGCTCTTTTTAGTGGGCCTTTGTTTATATCCGACGCAATCGCCTTTGTACACCTTTTCTCCATACAGAGATATGTGGGCAGGTAGGCATGGTCTGTTCCGATGTCTGCCATACAATTACAAGGCCATATCAACTCTGCAATTTTATTTAATCGAGGTGTTAGCATAACAGATTTCTGTTTCTCGCTCATAATGTGCTCCGTTCCGAAAATATTTATAAGTTACTAAAATATTATTATAAAAACGAAATTTTGTCAACATTAAAAAGGATTATGAAGTTTTTTGTAGAAATAAAAATTAAGAGCATTCTTTGATTGGAGTGGATTATATTGGAACCCAGAGAAATAATAGAAAAAAGAGAGTTGGAAATTCTTTCTCCCTATGCCTCTAAGAGCGTAGAGACAAAAGGCAGGGAAACAGCTATTCTTCCCTGTCCTCTCAGGACAGAGTTCCAAAGAGATAGGGACAGAATAATTCATTCAAAGGCGTTCAGGCGCCTTAAACATAAAACTCAGGTTTTCCTCTCTCCCGAAGGGGACCACTACAGAACTCGTCTTACCCATACCTTGGAGGTTTCTCAAATTGCAAGAACTATCTCAAGGGTCTTGAACCTCAACGAAGATTTAACCGAGGCGATAGCTTTAGGTCACGATTTAGGTCATACGCCTTTTGGGCATATGGGGGAAAAAGTTTTAAATCGCATCTGTCCTCTTGGCTTCTGCCATAATGAACAAAGTCTTCGTGTTGTGGACATTCTCGAAGGGAACAGCGGTCTTAATCTTACATGGGAAGTGCGAGATGGAATTTTCTGTCACACCGGCTCAAAAAAAGCCTCAACCTTAGAAGGCAGAGTCGTTGCACTGGCAGATAAAATAGCCTACATAAATCACGATATCGACGATGCTATCCGTGGCGGTGTTTTAAAAAAGAACGATATCCCAATCGAATTTTCCAAAGTTTTAGGAAATGACCATTCCGAAAGAATAGATACCATGATTTGGGCTGTTATAAACGCAAGTCTTAATCTTGACGATATTTATATGACTGACGAAATCTTTGATGCGATGATGGGACTCAGAGCGTTTATGTTTGAAAATGTTTATGTTGCATCAGAGCCTCAAAAAGACGAACTGAAGGCAGTTGGGATAATAGAGGGCTTATATTCCTTGTACACCAACAAATTAGATTTAATACCCGAAAGTAGCCGAAAAGCCTCTGATACCGACGATATTCATATTATGATTCGGGACTATATAGCAGGAATGAGTGACCGATACGCTGTTAAAAAATATGCAGAAAATTACATTCCCTCTTTCTGGCAAGGATAAAAAAACAGTCTCTTATAAATAAAAAGGATTTTTAGATAAAATGTCGAATTAGACAATTATGCTATATTACATTTAATTGAAAGGAGAGATATATAGTTGGCAACAGACCAGGAATTTCAAAGTTTTTTAGACCAAGTTATGGAAAGAAACGATATTGTAGAAATCATATCCGAATATACAAAGCTTAAACGAATCGGAACCAGATATTCTGCCTTGTGTCCTCTGCATAATGACAAAAAATCTCCCTCCCTTTCAATCTCCGCTGACAGACAATTGTTTTATTGTTTCGGTTGCGGAGCAGGTGGTACAGTTATAAATTTTATTGAAAAAGCTGAAAATCTGGATTTTATGGACGCCGTAAAGCTTTTAGCAGACAGAGCACATATTCCTATGCCTGAAAAAGGCTCTCCAGAAGATAAAAAAAGACGGGAAGAAACCATAGACAAAAAGCAACGCATATACCAAATTAACGCCGAAGCAGGCAGATATTTCTATAAAAATCTTGCAGGCGAGGGAGGAAAGGTTGCCTACAACTATCTCAGAGAAAGAGAGATTGAAAACTCAACAATTAAAAGTTTTGGGCTTGGCTATGCCCCTCCCGGTTGGGATGGTATTATAAAGCATCTTACTTCTTTGGGCTTTAAAGAATATGAACTTTTTGAGGCAGGCCTTGTGCGCCAACGAGATAATGGTACATATTACGATACCTTTTACGACGGCAGAGTTATGTTTCCTATAATCAATGTTCAAGGTAATATAATCGGTTTTGGCGGAAGAATGCTAAACGAAAATTCTACAGGCGGCAAATATATCAATACCCCCGAAACTCTTGTTTTTAAGAAAAAAGAGAATTTATTCGGTTTGAATTTTGCCAAAAATGATAAATCTGGCAGACTTCTGCTTATGGAAGGATATATGGATGTTATATCCTTGCATCAAGCAGGAATTGGCAACGCTGTTGCCTCTTTGGGTACCGCATTTACTCCCGAACAAGCAAGATTGTTAAAGCGATATGCAGGGAAGGCTGTTTTGTGCTACGACGCTGACCAGGCAGGACGAAAAGCCGCTGTAAGAGCAGGAGCAATCCTTTACGAAGAGGATATAAAGACAAAGGTTCTTCATATAACCGACGGAAAAGACCCTGATGAATTTATTAAAGCAAAAGGTCCTGATATGTTCAGGGTTTTAATAGAAGGCGCAAAACCGCTGACAGCGTATAGGATTGACGAAATCAAGAAAGAATATAACCTGAAAGACCCCGAACAGCTCTTGGAATTTTCAGAAAAAGCTGTGGAAATTATTGCCGACTTGAAAAACCCTGTCGAACAAGATATATATATTAAAAATATAGCCAAAGATGCAGATATGAACCCCGACAGTATAAGAACTCAGGTAGATGTTTTCTTGCGGAAGAAAAGAAATCTTGAAACAAGACGCCAAGAACAAAAGGAGCGTCGGGATTTTGAGGCCAGAACAGGCGGACGACGGGACCTACATAAAATGGGCGTTATAAACGCAGAACGGTTACTCTTAAACCTTATGCCCGACAGCTCTGTTTTCAAACGGGTTAAAGAGGCAGGTATTCTCCCTGATGATTTTTCCGAGGGACTGCACAGGCGTTTGGCGGAGCATATATTCAGACTGGCAGAAGATGGCCCCGTGGATTTAACTGCTCTTATAAGATGCTTTGAATCCGCCGACACAGGTGCCGTTGCAGACATTTTGCTTGATGATAAAAACATAGAAAATAAGCTGCAGGCCTGCAATCAGGTTCTGGAAACCATTTTGCAGGAAAAGGCAAGAAACCAGGAAAAAAATCTTTTAGAAAATGGGGATTTGGAGGAGCTTGATAGGCTTCTTAAATCAAAAAAAACCAATACAGATAAAAAGTGATTTACTTAGGAGGAAAAAAGGTGGAAAACGAAAAGAAAAACACAGTCAACAGCAAACAAGCTCTTCAACAGATATTAGAAGAGGGAAAGAAAAAGGGAATTCTCGACTACAAGGAAATCAGCGATAAGCTCGACGAATTGGAACTTGATCCCGAACAGATTGACAAAATATATGAATATTTTGAAAAACACGGCGTGGAAATCGTTGGCAATCTGGACGAAGAGCCTGAGCTTTTAGACGATGAAGACTTGCAAATAACTCAGGAGGATTTAGACGATATGTCTGTTCCTGAGGGTATAAGCATAGATGACCCTGTTCGTATGTACCTTAAGGAAATCGGAAAGGTTGACCTTCTTACAAGCGAAGAGGAAACTGAGCTAGCAAAGCTTATGTCCGAAGGAGATTTAGAGGCAAGACGCAAACTTGCCGAAGCTAATCTGCGTTTGGTGGTAAGTATTGCAAAACGCTATGTAGGAAGAGGTATGCTTTTCCTTGACCTTATCCAGGAAGGAAACTTAGGCTTGATAAAGGCTGTTGAGAAGTTCGATTACACTAAAGGTTATAAATTCAGCACCTATGCAACATGGTGGATAAGACAGGCTATTACCCGTGCTATTGCAGACCAGGCAAGAACTATTCGTATCCCTGTTCATATGGTTGAAACAATAAACAAACTTGTAAGAGTTTCCCGCCAGCTTGTTCAGGAATTGGGTAGGGACCCGCTCCCCGAAGAAATTGCCAAGGAATTTAATATGCCAATTGACAAGGTTGGGGAAATTATGAAAATCGCCCAGGAGCCTGTTTCTCTCGAAACGCCTATAGGCGAGGAAGAAGACAGCCATCTTGGAGATTTTATTCAGGATGATGATGCCCCTGCTCCCTCAGACGCTGCCACCTTTACGCTCCTGAAGGAACAGTTAGTAGATGTTCTCAGCACCCTTGCTCCAAGAGAAGAGAAGGTTTTACGACTGAGGTTTGGGTTAGACGATGGCAGAGCCAGAACTTTGGAAGAGGTTGGAAAAGAGTTTAATGTAACCCGTGAGCGTATTCGTCAGATAGAGGCAAAGGCCTTAAGAAAACTCCGTCACCCAAGCAGAAGCAGAAAGCTTAAGGACTATTTAGAATAATTTTTTTGACAAATATAATAAAATATGTTATACTCTTCAAATATTGTTTCGCCATGGAACAGTAAAAGGATTTTCCCTGGTAAATAAAAATATATCTTGAAAGGATGATGGATTTTGGACACGTTGCCCCCGCAACTGTTAATTGTCATGTTGGTTGTAGTTACGATTTTAGGGTTTTTAACCTCATTGGTTAAATCTGCGAGTATTGATATAAACGATACTAAGCTTTTAGCCTTAGCCGAGGAAAATAAAAAAGCCAAAAAATTGTGCCGTTTATTGGAAAAGAACCCCTCTGCAACAATATCTTCTTTGGACTTAGTAGCTGACTTCTTTGGTTTTTTGTTTGCAGCTATAAGCGTTCTGGAATTTATTCCCTTTGGTAAAAGTCTTGCGGAGAATTTTTATATACATATTCTCTCCATTCTTGTTTTGGTGGTTTGTATCAATTTTGTCTTTCTTGTTTTTTGGAAATTAGTTCCCGAAAAAATAGGGGCAAAATACGCCGACGGTATTGCTGTCGCCTTTGCAACATATACCAAATTTATTGCAATTATCGGCAAACCCCTTTTAATTCTTCCTACTTTTGTTTCAAACATAATAGCAAGAATTTTTGGTGTTAATCCCCATGATATTCAAGATGAAGTTACCGAAGAAGAAATCAGAATGATGGTTGACATAGGTTCCGAAAAAGGAACCATAGACGACGATGAAAAAGAAATGATACATAACATCTTTGAGCTTGATGATAAAATTGTTGAAGACATTATGACTCACAGAACAGAGGCGTGCATTCTTTGGAAAGAAGAAACCTTGGATGAATGGAAAAGCTTTATAGATGAAACTCGTCACACCAGATATCCTGTCTGCGATGAAGATGTAGATAATGTTATCGGCATTATAAACTCCAGAGATTTTTATCGTTTCATGTTAGAGGGTGGGGTAAAAGAAAATCTGTCGGATATAATAAGAGCTCCTCACTTTGTTCCCGATAGTATGAAAGCAGACGAACTGTTTTCCCGTATGCAGAAAATGAATACCCATATGGTTGTTGTTATGGACGAATACGGCGGTTTCAGAGGCCTTGCAACTCAGGAAGACCTTTTAGAGGAAATTGTTGGCGAGCTTTACAGCGAATACGAAGAGCCCGAGCTTGATTTAGACATTACTCTTATAGACGAAAATACTTGGCGCATCAAAGGCTCTACGGAAATAAGCAATCTGGAAAAGGAACTTAATATCGACCTTCCCGAGGGCGATTACAACACCTTTGCAGGCTTGATTTTAGAAGCAATCGAAACTATTCCGGAAGACGGAGAAACCGTTGAAGTGGAGGTCGGTTCTATGCAGATTAAGGTAACCTCTGTTGCCGACCATAGAATTGAAGAGGCGATAGTTTGTCTTAACCGAGATGTTTCAGAGGGAAAAGACGAAGAAACCGAGGATTAATAACTAAATAACTCGTTATATCAAAATGGATACTCATAGGGGTATCCATTTTTGTATACTCTTTTCGTAGCTAAACCTACCCTATCAAGATATTGTATAAACGCGAAATTTGTTCGCAACTAAATGGTAAAATCCCTTGACTAAAGGTATAAACAATGTTATAATTATTTAGTCATGTTAAATTGGGGTGGTAGCGGTGCCTTGTAACCCTCAATCCGCTATAGAGGGAATGAAAACTTGCCATGAGGGATAGCCCTGTTCGGTCTGCCCTGTTCAAGTGGTGTTGACGGTCTGGTCTTGCGCAATTGAAACCTGTGAACCTCGTCAGGGCGGGAACGCAGCAGCGATAAGCAGTTATTTTGATGTGCCGCGAGGCAGCCAGACCTGAGCTTACTGTTCAGGTAACGCGGGTATGGCTTTTTCGAAGGCAAGCGCATGACTTTTTTATTATAAAAGATTAGTTTGTTTAGGATGTGAAAACCAATGGGAGAAACTTATCAGGCTCTATACAGAAAATGGCGGCCTAAATTGTTTGCGGATATAGTTGGACAAAACCATGTTTCCGAAACTCTTAAAACCGCTATATCCACCGGCAGGATTGCCCACGCCTATCTGTTCTGCGGAACCAGAGGAACGGGCAAAACATCTACCGCGAAGATTTTTTCTCGCGGGGTAAACTGCGAAAATCCCCAAAATGGTGAGCCTTGTAATGAATGTGACACCTGCAAAGGAATACTCAATGGCAGTATATTAGATGTTTACGAAATGGACGCTGCCAGCAACGGTGGTGTTGACAACATCCGTGAAATCCGCGATGATGTTATCTACGCATCTGCGGGCTGTAAATTCAAAGTATATATTATAGACGAGGTTCATATGCTAAGCAACGCGGCATTTAATGCTCTTTTAAAAACTTTAGAAGAGCCCCCCTCCCATGCGCTTTTCATTCTTGCTACAACCGAACCGAACAAAATCCCTGCAACTGTTTTATCAAGATGCCAGAGATTTGATTTTAAGCGTATAGGAGTTGACGAGATTTCTTGTCGCCTTAGAATGATTGCTGAAGCAGAAAATATTGGCGCAACTGTTGACGCCTTAGAGCTTATTGCCGAATTAGGAGATGGCTCTATGCGAGATTCGCTCAGTCTTTTAGACCAGTGCGCCGCATTTAACTATACGGAGCTTACATCAAAGGTAGTTGCCGAAATTATCGGTATTGCAGACCCTACTGTTCTTTTCGATTTAGTGTCATATGTTATTGCAGGTAATACCCAAAATGCACTTGAAAAGCTTATGGAACATCTTTCTATGGGCAAAGAGGTTCAAAGCTTCCTTGAAGAATTAATACTTCATTATAGAAATCTACTCCTGTGCAAGGCTGTGGATAATCCTGCAGAGCTCTTGGAAAAGAGCGAGGATATGACCTTGAAATATACTCAGCAATCCAAAGATATATCAACAGAGCATATTTTATATGCCATAAGAATTTTAAGCGAAAGTGTTGTGCAAGCAAAGACAATGACAACTCCCTCTCTTGCGGCAGAAACCGCCATTGTTAAGCTTTGTACTCCATCATTTAGTACCGACACAGATGCTCTTTTGGTCAGAATAGAAAAGCTGGAAAGAATGTTGCGAGATGGTGTTGCTATTCAGCCTACAACCTTCGTTACTGAAAAGCCAGAGGAGAAGCCTGTCGAAAGCAACGACGAGCCTCCATGGGAAACAGAGGCGCCCCTTGAGGCTCCGCAAGCAGAGCAGGCACCACCCGTTGAGGACACCCCTTCAGTTCCCCAAGAGAGTTCTTCTGTTCAATGGGATTTATGGGGAGATGCTTTGGCAGAAATAAAGAGGGAGAGCAAATCGCTTTTTGCTTTCCTATATGGTGGCAAAGCCTTTCTTTGCGGAAACACTGTGGAGATTGAGTTAAACAACTCCATAGCTTATGACAGAATTGCAAAACCCGAGGGGCTGAGCTATCTTTCAAAATTATTCTCGCGAGTAAGCGGAACTTCTTTAGAGGCTAAAGCTTTTCTGGAGGGACAACGAGTGGCAAAGCTTGAAGAAAACCAAAATAGTATATTTGACCTGGCAAACAAAAAAGATATGCTGGGCGATAAAATAAATATAATAGAATAAAAGGAGCGATTTAAAATGGCTAAAGGCGGATTTCCAAAAGGAATGGGCGCGATGGGCGGCGGAAACATGAACCAAATGATAAAGCAAGCTCAGAAAATGCAAGAACAAATGTTGAAAATGCAAGAGGAAATGGAATCAAAAAACTACGAAGCAACATCAGGTGGCGGAGCAGTTAAAGTTGTTATTACAGGAAAACGAGAAATTCAGGACATCGTTTTAAGTCCTGAGGTTGTGGACCCTGATGATATAGAAATGCTTCAGGATTTAATTATAGCTGCTGTAAACGAAGGTCTGCGCAAGGTTGACGAAGACAGCGCAAATCAAATGGGACAGCTTACAGGTGGACTAAGCATCCCCGGATTGTTTTAATAAAGATAACTTATAGAAAGGTTGTGAGAGCTATGATGAAAACAATAGAATTAGGCAATCTCTCTGCCAAGATTAATATTATTGGCGGAGAAATTAAATCCCTTACAAAAAATGGCGTTGAATACATCTGGCAAGGTGACCCTCAATTCTGGGAATCAAGTACCCCTGTGCTTTTCCCTGTTGTTGGAAGATTAAGAAATAAGGTTCTTACGGTAGATGGTGTTGATTATCCTATGCCTATGCACGGATTTGTCCGCACAACCGAGCTTAAGGTCATAGAACACACCGAAAACAGCATTACTTTCTGCTTAGAAGATAATGCCGAAACAAAGAAGATGTATCCATGGAGTTTCCGCTACGAAGCAAAGTATACGCTAACAGAAACAGGACTAATAAATGAATTTAAGGTTGTAAACACCGATGATAAAGAGATGATTTTTGGTCTTGGCGGACATCCCGGATTTAAGGCTCCTATATTTGACGGAGAAAAGTTCGAGGATTATCAGTTGGTTTTTGAAAAAGAAGAAGAGCTTTGGTCTAACCATGTATCCGAAGAAGAATCTATCTGTGCGGAAAAGAAAGATTTAATACTCTCCGAGGGCAACACTATTCCTTTAAAGAGAAGCTTGTTTAACAACGATGCTATGATATTTGAAGATATTAAATCAAATTGGGTAAACCTTGTGCATAAGGACACCAAAAAAGGTCTTCACTTTGATTATACAGGTTTTCCTGTTTTGGCAATCTGGACAAGAGAAGAGCCATTCGATGCTCCTTATGTATGCTTGGAACCCTGGTTCGGTATGGGTTTCAGGGACAACGAAGGCTCTGACATTAATGAAAAATATGGTATGCAAAGACTTGCTCCCGGCAAGGAATTTGTTGCATCATTTACTATGGACATAATTGATTAATATAAATTTTAGGAGGAACATATTATGGATATCGAAATCAGAAACCCTTGGCATCCCGACGATGCCAAACACTACACAACAGACCGTATGAGGAATGATTTTCTTATACAGGATTTGTTTACGCCTGACAAAATTCGTCTGGTTTACAGCCATGTTGACAGAATTATCGTAGGTGGAATTTGTCCTGGAAAAGAAACTTTGGTTTTAGAAGCAGGTCACGAGCTTGGAGTTGACTACTTCTTAGAGCGTCGTGAGCTTGGGGTTATAAATGTCGGTGGCGATGGTGTTGTTATTTTAGATGGCGAGGAATATGAATTAGGACATAAAGATGGCCTCTATGCAGGTCTTGGAATAAAAGAAGTTGCATTCAAAAGCAAAGACGCGTCTAACCCTGCAAAATTCTATATGAATTCAACTCCTGCCCACAGAAAATGCCCGACAGTCAAGATTACTCTTGAAATGGCAAACAAGCGCCCCTTAGGTTCTTTGGAGGAGTGTAACAAGAGAGTTATTAACCAGTATATTCATCCTGAGGTATGCGAAAGCTGTCAGCTTTCTATGGGAATGACCGCTTTAGAGGTTGGAAGCAACTGGAACACTATGCCTTGCCATACTCACGAAAGACGAATGGAAGTTTACTTCTACTTTGACCTGGGCGAAGATGATGTTGTTTTCCATATGATGGGCGAGCCACAGGAAACACGCCATATCGTTATGCGTAACGAAGAAGCTGTTATTTCTCCAAGCTGGTCTATACACAGCGGAGTTGGTTCTAAAAACTATACCTTTATCTGGGGTATGGCTGGCGAAAATCAGGCTTTTGATGATATGGACCATGTTGCCATGAAGGATATAAAATAAGAGGAGATTTTAAAATGAGTTTGAAAATAGAACAAATCAATGCTCAAAACCAAGTTGTTGCCTCAATCTGCGGAGATAATGATGCGGTTTTGAATATATCTGCATATTCAGAGGGAGATTCTTTAAATTTCTCAAGCGATACTGCAAAGTATATCATAATTAAATTACATAAAGATGTTGCCGATGCTTTGATATATATTCCCGAAGGAAAGTTCAATTTTCCTATTCCGTCAGGTCAGGGACTAATCGGCTTTGCTCCAGGCACATTTGATGGAGAGCAAATCGTTTCTGTAAGAGTTGCAACAGAAGATGACTTGAGCACCTACAGAAACCTCTGCCTAAACCCATTGGATTATCGTGTTGAAAGCGAAATTGTTGACCCCGACGCAGAAGAATGGAGCAACCCTACAGATTCAGTTGCTGTTAAAAACGGAGAAATTATTGCTTTCCCACATGTTTATGCAAATCGCGTAACCCGAAACGAAGGTTGTTTCTATGCAAGAAACGCCATTGACGGAATTATTGAGCCTGCAGGGCATGGTCGCTTCCCCTACCATTCATGGGGCGGAGCTGTTCACGAGGATTTAACATTATCTGTATATTTTGGCCGTCCTGTTACCATTGATAAATTAATCCTCTTCCTCCGAGCCGATTTTGCTCTTGACACAATTGGCAGAGAGCATGACACCTACTGGCACACCGCTCAGATTGAGCTGTCCGATGGTTTTGTTACAGAAATCAAACCTGTTAAGTCCGCCGAGGGACAAACCTTTGAACTTGGAGAGCACACTGTTGAATGGTTTAAGCTTTCTCGTCTTGACCCTTATCAGCATGAAGGCTCCCAAAACTTTGCCGCATTGACTCAAATTCAGATTTGGGGTAAAGATAAATAAAAATATTTATACAAATTTGGCATATATCTGTATTGATATATGCCATTTTTTATGTTATAATAACTATGATTTGGCCTAATTTTAAGATAGCCGTGTTTTAAAAATAATTTAATAAAAAGAGGTAGTTTTTATACATGATGTATTAGTAAATTTATAAGTATAAAAAAGTTATAGATTGTATTAAAAAACATTTCGGCAAAGATTGGTCAGGGGAAACGGAAAGGCTTTTTTCCGTAGCCCAAAAAGTGTTTTTATCGCTGCTTGCAACAGCGATTCTGAAACAGGCTGGCACAGGACTTGTAGTATTCTATGAAAAAACCTGTAATGCACCCTAATCGAAAGTTCCAACAGCATTTATAATGACACTCTTTAATTTAAGAATATAGCTATCAGTTCTTATTAACAATCCTGTAAATAGGAGTTTTTATATAAAATTGCCGAGGCAGGCGGCAGGAAATGGAGAAAAATATGAATATTATTGTTTGTATTAAGCAAGTTCCCGGAACCAACAAGGTTGAAGTTGACCCGGAAACAGGCGTATTGAAAAGAAATGGCGTTGAATCCAAGATGAACCCCTATGACTTGTTTGCATTGGAAACGGCTATGCGTCTTAAAGAAGAAAATGGCGGAACTGTTACCGTTATAACCATGGGCCCTCCACAGGCAGAAGAAATTATACGCGAAGCATTCTCTATGGGTGCCGACGAGGGTTATCTTTTAACCGATAGAAAGTTTGCAGGGGCAGATGTTCTGGCAACAAGCCACGCAATCTCTCAGGGAATACTCAAATGCGGAAATTTTGACTTGATAATCTGCGGAAAGCAAACAACCGACGGGGATACCGCTCAGGTTGGACCCGAAATGGCAGAATGGCTTAACATTCCATCCGTTTGTAATGTTACCAAAATACTTTCGGCGGATAGCGAGGCAATAACTGTTGAGATGGAAATGGCAACAACTGTTGAAACCTCTAAAATTTCTTTCCCTTGTCTTATAAGTGTCGAGAAGGATATCTATGTTCCAAGACTTCCTTCCTACCTTAAATCCAAGGCAACCAAAGAAAAGGAGATTACAATTTTAACTCTTAACGACCTTGACGATAAAGACGAAAACACCTATGGCTTAAACGGTTCTCCGACTCAGGTTCAGGCAATCTTCCCACCTGATGTAAAGAACGACCGCGTGCTATGGAAAGACGATGCAGACACTATAATCGATAAGCTTCATAGCAAGCTTAAAGAGTTGAAATTTGTTTAAGGAGGGATTAAGATTATGGCAAAACTTGTTTTTAATAAAGATAAAATAGCCGATTTAGAGGCATTTAAAAAGATATGTCCCTTTGGTGCAATTACTGAAGAAAATGGAAACATTGTAGCAGGCTCTACTTGTAAAATGTGTAAAATTTGTGTAAAAAAAGGTCCTGAGGGTGCCGCTGTTTTAGTTGAAGAAGAAAAAGAGGCAATCGACAAATCAAAATGGAATGGCATCGCAGTTTATGTTGATCATAACGATGGAGAAATTCATCCCGTTACATATGAGCTTGTAGGAAAGGCTAAGGAATTAGCAAAAGAAATTAACCAGGAAGTTTATTGTATTTTTATGGGTTCTGATATATCCGCTAAGGCTGAGGAACTTTTACACTATGGCGTTGACAGAGTTTATGTTTATGACAAGCCTGAGCTTCAATACTATGTAACAGAAAGCTATACCGCGGTTTTTGAAGATTTTATAAACAAAGTTAAACCCGGTTCAATATTAGTTGGTGCAACAACTGTGGGCAGACAGCTTGCCCCAAGAGTTGCCGCAAGATTCAAAACAGGTCTTACAGCGGACTGTACCATTCTTAAAATGAACGAAAATACAGACCTTATCCAGATACGCCCTGCTTTCGGCGGAAATATTATGGCACAGATTTTTACCCCTAATCACCGCCCCCAGATGGCTACTGTTCGATATAAGGTTATGAACGCTCCTGAACGCAGTGAAAACACCTCAGGACAAATTATTGTTGAGGATATTGAAAGCGATAAGCTTAAATCCAACATTGAAGTTTTAAAAGTTTCACCAAAAGAAAAAGTGCAGAGCATCGAAAGTGCAGATGTTATTGTTGCAGCAGGCAGAGGGGTTAAAACTAAAGAGGATTTGGCGCTTTTGCAAGAATTGGCAGACTGTCTCGGCGGCGAGATGGCTTGTACGCGTCCATTGGTTGAATGCGGCTGGGTTGAAGCAAGACGCCAAATCGGTCTTAGCGGAAGAACTGTTCGGCCAAGACTTATTATCACTTGCGGAGTTTCAGGTGCAGTTCAGTTCAGCGCAGGTATGAATAATTCCGATTTCATTTTTGCAATAAACACAGACGAAAAAGCGCCTATATTTAAGGTTGCAAATTATGGTATAGTTGGGGATTTATATAAAATTATTCCTGGACTTATAAAAAAGATTAATGAGGGGAAATAATGTTTAACGATAACAACTACCAAGATATTTTAGCCCTTATTAACGATGAAGAAAGAGTTTTATACAAGGAAAATATAAACGAAGAATACACCCATGATGAGCTTGGCGGAACCTTTGCCGAGCCTTGGCTTGTTGTTCGGGTTACCTCTGCCGACGAGGTTCAAAAGGTTGTTAAATACGCCTATGATAACGACTTCCCTATAACATCAAGAGGTAGCGGAACAGGATTAGTTGGCGCTTGCGTACCTGTTATGGGCGGAATTATCTTAGATTTTTCTTTGATGAATAAGATATTGGAGCTTGACGAGGAAAACCTTACTCTTACAGTGGAACCAGGTGTCCTTCTTATGGAGCTTGCTTCCTATGTAGAAGAACAGGGTCTCTTCTACCCTCCCGACCCTGGTGAAAAGACCGCGACAATCGGCGGAAACATCAGCACGAATGCAGGGGGTATGAGAGCGGTTAAGTATGGCGTTACCCGTGACTATGTTCGTCATCTTGAGGTTGTTTTGGCAGACGGAAGAAAGATTGACCTCGGCAGTAAAATAGTTAAAAACAGTTCAGGCTACGCTCTTAAAGACCTTATTGTAGGCTCAGAGGGAACCTTGGGAATAATAACAAAAGCTACTTTGAAGCTTTTGCCAAAGCCACAAAAAACCATAAGCCTGTTAATTCCTTTCCCAACATTGAAAAAAGCTATTGACACAGTTCCTATGATTATAAAATCAAAAACTGTTCCGACAGCTATTGAATTTATGCAGAAAGAGGTTATTGTTGACGCCGAAAACTATCTTGGAACAAAATTCCCAGATACAGGTTCGGAGGCTTATCTTCTTCTTAAATTCGACGGAAACAGCAAACAGGAAATCGAAAACTGCTATGATACAGTTGCAGAAGTTTGCTTAGAGCAAGGGGCTGTTGATATTTACATCTCGGACACAGAAGAACGCGACGAATCTATCTGGAAAGCAAGAGGTGCTTTCCTTGAAGCAATTAAAAATTCAACCTCCGATATGGACGAAGTTGATGTTGTTGTACCAAGAAACCGCGTTAATGAAATGGTAGAATTCTCTCACGCCTTAGAAGAAAAGGTTGGGGCACGAATTAAGAGCTTTGGCCACGCAGGAGACGGAAATCTACATATTTATATTCTTAAAGATGATATCAAGGACGCTGATTGGCAGGATACCCTTTCCAAAGCCATGAACGAAATGTACCTAAAAGCAAAAGACCTTCGCGGAGCTGTTTCGGGAGAGCATGGCATAGGATATGCTAAAAAAGCTTATCTTAAAGACCTACTCACCGAAGATGAAATCGAACTTATGAGGGGAATTAAAAAAGTTTTTGACCCTAAAAACCTTCTTAACCCGTGTAAAATTTTCGACTAAAGATTTAGAAAGGCTGTTTAATATGAATACTGAACAATTTAAACAAGATATGGAACGCATTATGAAGAATTATCATGTTCCCGGGGGAGAATGCGTAATATATCAAAATCACAATGAGATTTTCAGACATCGTACCGGCTTCAGGGATATTGAAAATAATATTAAAATAGACGGAAATGAATTATATCTTATATTTTCTATGACTAAAATGGTTACTTGTGTTTGTGCTCTTCAGTTGCTTGAACAAAGCAAGTATTCCTTAGACGACCCTGTTTACAAATATATTCCTGAGTATAAGGAAATGCAAATTTCCATCGATTCGTTTGCAAACTCAAAGGATGAAATCACCACGGGCGGTTCAATCGGCGAAACTGTAAATCTTAAAAATGATAGGCTGGCAACAACTCCTATTACTATAAGGCATCTGTTTACAATGGCAGGCGGACTTAATTATGATTTGAAAGCCGATTATATTAAAGACGCTATTGCCAACGGCAAAACAAGCACTATAGATATAGCCAAGGCTCTGTCGAAAACAGTTTTGGCATTTGAACCCGGAACACATTTCCAATACAGCCTTTGCCATGATATCTTAGGGGCATTAGTTGAAATTTGGTCAGGAATGTCTTTGGGTGAATATATGGAAGAAAACCTCTTTAAACCATTAGATATGAAGGATACATTTTTCGGCATCCCAAACGACGAAGAAAGACTCTCCAGAATGGCGCCCAGATATAATCTTGACGAAAATCATAATTGGCATAAACTGCCTCTTGAATGTTGCTATAATTTAACCCCTCAATATCAAAGCGGCGGAGCAGGTCTTACCTCCTCTTCCAACGATTACATCTTGTTCTTGGATGCTTTGGCAAATGGTGGTATGGGCAAAAGCGGAAACAGAATTTTATCACCTACCACGGTTGAACTGTTCCGTACAAACCAAATGAAAGGGCAACAATCAGAAGATTTTTACGACATCAGAAAGGGCTATGGTTTTGGTCTTGGAGTGCGCACCCATCTATATCCCGAACAAAGTGGCTCATTATCTCCTATAGGTGAATTTGGTTGGGATGGAGCCGCAGGCGGTCTTTCAATGGTTGACCCTAAAAACAAGATTGCTTTGGTATATCTTCAGGAAATGCATAACTGGGATTTGAAGATGCATGTTGACTTGCGAAACGCTTTTTATAAATCTATAAAATTTGCAGAATAGTTTCTTTGGAGGGAATTATGAGAAAAACAAAGTTAGCAGGAATTATTATAAGCCTTTTAGGCTGTGTTATTGCTTTGGCTATGGTTTGTGGCTCCTGGTTGCATATAAACGCTCTTTCCCATCTTTCAGCCAGTGGCATAGAATCCGATTATACTCTGTTTGAAATATCAGACTTCTTGGATACTATTGGAGCCTTCGGCGATGAAAATGTTGGAATTTATGCCAATATCCTCTACGGAGGTGGGATTGCAATAATCATTCTCGCGGTAATAACCTTAATAACAACTATATTTTTCCATAAAGCATCAAGAGTTTTCTCTGTTTTCTTTATGCTTTTATCAGCACTACTTACTATATTTTTTACAGTTTCAATTTTCCTGATAAATATGGATATAAGTAATTCCACAAGAGGATTTTTGGAAAATATTTTAAAAGCAACTTCCAAGCCTTATATTATGGCTGTTGCCAGTTTGTTGAGTGTTATCGGGGTTAATATTAAAGAAAAACCCCAATACATACCTTTTGTAACATCGGGTATGTATCCGGGTTATAACGGAAACTATCCAAACCAGACTCCGCAAAATGCACCTCAGCAAAATATTCAATTTTGTAAAAACTGTGGCTCACAGCTAAAGGAAGGAACAAATTTTTGCAGTAGTTGCGGAACACCTATCAGGTAGATTATATAAAAAAATGGCAATTTGTCGATACAAATTGCCATTTTTAATGTTTAAAACTACAATTTAATTCACTAACACAAGTTACTAAATTTTAATCCTCTTGTAGAAATAAATCCTTTGTATACGGAAGTGTCAACACCCAATCGCAGTATGTATGCCATTCTGTCAATTTATGACTTTTTCTTGCAAAATACATATTGAAAAGGTTTTCGTAGTTCATAGACATTGTTCGAGTTTGATTATAGCTGGAGGGAAGTAATTGAATTATATCAAACCAAGCATCTTTATCCTTTGTTTCTACAAAGCAATTACGCCTTTCTTCCATAAAATCTATCAGGCTCTGCAAGGCCTTTTTTGCCTCATTGGACAGATGTTCGCAACTAAAATCCTCAATTTCAAAGGGTTTGCTATGAACTTTATGCATAGTGCTTGTAGAGTTTGCAACCGTTCCAACCTTATAGGTATCAAACTCCTTCCACCAATAAAGAGGAGCTGTTATATCAACAGAAACAATAATCTGCCTTATAAACTTACGATGGTCGCTTCCTGCTTTGCAAAGACGCTTTGCCAAAGAAAGGTCATTTTCTCCAAGAATATAATTCCCTTTTTCGTCGTAAAAGCTATCCATCTTATCCCAACTATTCATAGGGTTTCTGGCTCCGCGGATTGCCGCTTCCATATTCAGAACCTTTGTGTTTTCTATCTTTATCATTGTTATTCTCCTATATATCCAAATTTACAACAGTTGAAGAATAATCCTCTATAAATTTTCGTCTTGGTTCAACCTTATCTCCCATCAAAATTGTAAATGTTTCGTCTGCCTGACGGGCATCTTCCAAATCCACTTTAAGCATAATTCTTGTTTCAGGATTCATAGTTGTTTCCCAAAGCTGTTCTGGATTCATCTCACCAAGACCTTTATATCTTTGAACTGCAGGTGGCTTTCCATCGCCAAATTCCTCTAATATTTCCTGAAGTTCCTTGTCAGAATATGCGTATTTTTCCACCTTGCCACGGCTTACTTTAAACAATGGCGGTTGAGCAATATATACATGCCCCTCTTCTATCAATGGTCGCATAAAGCGGAAGAAGAATGTAAGCATAAGGGTTCTGATATGAGCACCATCTACATCGGCATCCGCCATAATAACAACTTTGCCATAACGGATTTTGGATACATCAAATTCATCTCCAATTCCCGCTCCTAACGCGGTTATAACAGGCATAAGTTTATCATTTCCGTAAACTCTGTCTATTCTGGCTTTTTCTACATTTAACATCTTACCCCAAAGAGGCAAAATAGCCTGAAATCTCCTGTCACGGCCCTGCTTTGCACTACCACCTGCAGAATCTCCCTCGACGATATATATTTCCGTGTAGGTATTATCTCTGTCCGAGCAATCGGCTAACTTGCCGGGTAGTGTACTGCTTTCAAGAGCGCTCTTTCTTCTTGTATTCTCACGGGCTCTCTTAGCTGCCTCTCTGGCACGAGATGCTGTCAGCGCTTTTTCTGTAACGATCTTTGCAACAGTTGGGTTTTCTTCGAAAAATTCACTCAATTTTTCGTTTACCATCTTTTCAACAATAGAACGAATTTCGCTATTGCCAAGCTTAGTTTTGGTTTGTCCCTCGAACTGAGCCTCTGTTACTTTAACGCTGATTATAGCAGTAAGACCTTCGCGGACATCCTCGCCCTTGAGATTATCGTCATTTTCCTTTAAGAAACCATATTTTCTCGCATAGTCATTAATAACTTTTGTAAGGGCAGCTTTAAATCCTGTTTCATGAGTTCCACCCTCGGTTGTGCTTATATTATTAGCAAAGCTGAGCAAGTTTTCGCTATATCCATCGTTATACTGAATAGCAACCTCTGCCTCGCTTGTTTCACGAACTGTATTTACATAAATTACCTCAGGATGAATAGCCTCTTTATTTCTGTTTTCATATTGAACAAACTCTCTTATACCGCCATTATATTGCAGTGAAACCTCTTTATGGCTCTCAGGCGCATCATCTCTATCGTCCTTAATGATAATGTGTATACCTGCATTCAAAAAAGCTTGTTCTCTGAGTCTTAGCAAAAGAGTATTAAAATCATACACCAAATCTTCGAAAATCTCATAATCAGGCTTAAAGTGTACCTTTGTGCCTGTTTTGTCGGTTGTGCCTATGGGTTTTAATTCCGCACAACGATGACCTCTCTCGTAACGCTGGTAGTATACATTTTCACCATTGGAAATTTCAACTTCCAGATACTCGGATAAAGCATTAACAACAGATGCACCAACACCATGCAAACCGCCCGATACCTTGTATCCGCCTCCGCCGAATTTACCACCTGCGTGAAGTTTGGTAAATACCAACTCAACAGCTGGAATACCCTCTTTAGGATGAATTCCTATAGGAATACCACGGCCGTTATCCGTTACGGTTATAGAATTATCCTTCTCGATTACAACAGTTATATCGCTACAAAAACCAGCCAATGCCTCGTCAATAGAGTTGTCAACAATTTCGTATACAAGATGATGAAGGCCTCTGCTTGTTGTAGAACCAATATACATACCCGGACGCTTACGAACAGCCTCCAAGCCTTCTAAAACCTGAATTTGATTTTCATCATACTCGGTTTCAACAGGAACGCCTGTCAAATGCTCCTCCACATTTATATCTTTATTTTCTTCCATAATATGTTCTTCTGCCATACTAAACATCAGCCTTTCTGACCCACATTTTTACAACCATTTCTATCGTGGGCCAGATAGAATGGCAAAATAATCTAAACTAAGAATGTCTTGCAGTTCTTCCCGCAAGCGCTTTTGATGATATATTTGTAATATAAACCACAGATTGTCCATCTATTTCGCATATTACAACCGTTTTCGGAATTTCCTCGGAAACATTCCTTACAAAGCCCTCTTCCTCTACAATTTTCAAAAATTCTCTTGAGTTTGCCGATATAGATGTGCTTTCCAAATCCAAAATTGCAATTATATTCTTTGTATTAACCACGGTGTCACTACCTAAATGGAGATACACAAAACCACCCTCTCTTAGTTTTCAGCGACACTTACAACACCATTTACAACCTCAAAAAGTTTTGCATCGGGTACAATATCAAAGCTGTCTATATCCGTGCAAGTAATCAACAATTGAGTATTTTGAATATGGTTCAATATAAATTTTTGTCGCTTTCTGTCAAGCTCGCTCATTATATCATCCAGAAGAAGAATCGGCGTTTCGCCACACTTTCTCTTCATCAGCTCTACTTCTGCAAGTTTCTGAGCCAGCACAATAGTTTTTTGTTGCCCTTGAGATGCAAAAATTTTTGCCTCTTTCCCATTTATAAAGTATTCTATATCCTCTCTGTGCGGACCAACAGTGGATTCCTTTATATCTATTTCTCTTTTTAAGCTATCCTTGAGCTTTGCTTCTATCTTTTCCTTTAATTGAGAAACACTTTCATCTTCAACAACGCCTATACAAGAACGATAAACAGTTTCCAACTTCTCTTTCTCAAAGGATATTTCCCCCTGAATGCCTTTTGCAATCTCAGCCAATTCCTTTATAAACTCGGCTCTATAGGCTACTAACTCCGCCGATACCAATGCAAATTTATCGTTAATTATTTCCAACATAGCCATATTGGGGTTATCCATTTTCAAAAGCGCATTTTTACTGTCCAAAATCTTTTTAAAGCTGGATAAAGCAGAAAAATACGCAGGTTTTAGCTGACTTATCAATATATCTGTATTTTTTCTGCGAACAGACGGACCTTCCTTTACAAGCCCTAAATACTCAGGTCCAAAATATACAACCCTGAATCTTCCCACAAGCTCACTATTCTTTTTTATAGGCACATCATTAACCGTAATAAACTTTCGCTTATCCCTGAACAGAGTTATTTCACCAACAGATACTCTTTCGCTGTCGGAAAACTCCAAAGAAATTATCGAACTGTCTTCCCCATGGCGTATAAGTTCCGAATCCTTTCTGGTCCTTACCGCCTTTCCCATAGAGAAAAGATACACAGCCTCTAAAATATTGGTTTTGCCCTGCGCGTTATCTCCGTAAAGAATATTTACACCACTACCAAATTCTAAGGCCTGCTCTTCATAATTCCTGAAGTTTTTTAAATTAAGTTTTTTAGCTTCCATTATTCTGCCTTTAACCTGAGTGGCAAAATCAAGTACAAGAAGCCCTCGCCGTCTGTCGGAAGAATAACCAACGGACTCGTAGGAGTATTAAATCGCAGAGTAACCTCATCTGCGCTAATAACTCTGAACGCCTCAAGAAGATATCTATTATAAAAGCCAATCTCTAAAGCACGGTCCTTTATATTTACAGGAATATTATCATCCACAGAACCTGCAGGAGTTGTACAAGATATATTCAGGTTTCCGTCTTCTATAGTAAACTTAACAGGGCTTTTAACCACATCGTTTAATATAATCAAAGACGCTCTTTGTATAGAGTTATTTAATTTACTTGCCGAACAATTAAATTCAATCTGATAATCCTTTGGAATAACACTTTCGTAATTTATATATGTACCCTCAATAAGACGAGTAACCATACGATAATTATCAAAGGCGAATATGGCGTGACGAGAGGTTGCATTAATGGTAACATTTTCTATGTTATCATTTAAAATTCTGGATAACTCTCCCAAAGACTTCTCAGGAATTATCATCTGCTTCTCCTCGAAATCATTTTCCAGAGCAACCTTTCTGATTGCCAGTCGATAACCATCGAGGGCGACCATAGTAAGTCCGCTTTTTTCTATTTTCAAAAGGCAGCCCATCAATATAGGATTGTTCTCTGTTATTGCAACTGCAAAGCTTGTTTTTGCAATCATATCTTTCAACACAGCCCCGGGCACACCGATAGAATAATCCGACTCAACCAAAGGCAAATCGGGAAATTCTTCAGGGGAAATTCCTGCTATTTCAAATTTAGCCGCACCACTTCTGATTAAGGCAACATTCTTGTCGCTAACCTCAAGGCTGACCTGAGCATCAGGTAACGCTTTAATAATGCTGCTTATCATTTTAGCATTCAAAACAACCTCACCAGGTTCTGTTACCTTTGCATCTATTTTTGCCTCTATTCCTATCTCCAAATCATTACCAATCAAGGTAACAACTCCATCTTCCGATGCCTCTAAATATATTCCCTCTAAAACTCCAAGACTGCTATGAGAAGGAACAGCCCTTGACACCGCCGAAACAGCCTCTGACAATATATTTTGTTCACATATAAATTTCATTGAAAAACGACTCCTTATTATGGGTATTTTCACACTTAAATATTATACCATAAACCCCCTTTTTTAGCAAGCATTTTTTTGATTTTTTTTATTATAAAGAAAGCCTGCCAAAGCGTTGATTTATCAAGCTTTAACAGGCTATATTCTTATATTATATTCGAAAGATTTTTCATGATGCTTCCTGCCACATCAGGGCGATTCATAGTATATATATGAACATGGTTTATACCATTTGCAAAAAGGTCTATAATCTGCTCTGTTGCATAAGCAATTCCCGCTTGTTTCATTCCATCAGGATTATCTCCAAATCTATCAACTATCATACGAAATCTTCTGGGCAATATAGTTCCCGAGAGAGAACAAATTCGGCTTATTTGTTTAACATTTGTAACGGGCATAACCCCTGCTACAACGGGAATATCCACTCCCTTTTTTAAAAGTCTGTACATAAAATTGTACATTATATCATTATCAAAAAACATCTGGGTAGTAAGAAAATCACATCCCATTTCCTTTTTGATTTTCAACCCCTCTATATCTTCTTCCAGGGACAATGACTCAGGATGCCCCTCGGGATAACATGCGCCACCTATACAAAAATCTCCGAACTCCCTGATTTCTCTCATTAAATCGCTGGCGTGATTGTAGCAAGATGAATGTTTTAGTCCCTCTTCCTTTGGCATATCTCCTCTTA
This sequence comes from Ructibacterium sp., assembly GCA_045587405.1. Classification (GTDB taxonomy): domain Bacteria; phylum Bacillota; class Clostridia; order Monoglobales; family Monoglobaceae; genus Ructibacterium. The sequence goes on from JAZNCG010000142.1 coordinate 41,699, forward strand.
GCGCAAGAATGTTTTCTATCCCTCTTTCCTGCAATTGAGAAAGAACCTCTTTTACTCTTTCCCTCTCTGACGATATGCAAGTAAGGTGAGCAAGCGCTGTAATATTATTTACATTTTGCACCTCATTTGCAACCTCAACCATATTAAAACTGTTGGTGCCTCCCGCTCCATAAGTAACACTCATATAAGACGGTTTGAGCACCGCCATATCTTTTACAACTTTTTTTGCCCCCGCAAGCTCAACCCCTTGCTTTGGAGGAAAGAGTTCGCATGAAACTGCAGGCTTTTCTTTTTCCAACATTTCCCTTATTTTCATAATAACCTCTTTTCCGCTGTTTAAAACAGCTACGCCCCTTATTCTTCTTTAATTTTTCATTATACCATAAGTAAAAATGCTTGCTCGCAAGGGCATTTTTACGCAGCCGTCAATAACACATTCGCATATAATGCGAGCGGCAGTATTGACGCAAAGAATTGCGAAGCAATGCTTGATGTGATTATTATACCACATTATTCACCAGTTTACAAGAAAAATGACACAAAATTGTAATGTTTTCCCCCAAATTTTGTGATATAATATGTAATGGTGTGTTATACATCAAATCATTATAAGAACAGTATTTAATAAAACTATACCTACCATTGTAGAGAACGGAGTATATTATGGCAGATAAGAAAATTAAATCCAAACCCATTAAAAGTTCCGGAAAGCCTAAAGCTGTGCCTAAACCAAACCATGGCAAAAAAGATATAGAAAACAGCAAGGCAACCCGAGTTCCAAAGAGCCATTCTCCTCAAACCGAGAAGAAATCAAATTTTTCAAATGAGATTAAAGGGATTATTATGATTGCCTGCGGTATATTCTTAGGAATAGCCTTTCTTACCGATACAGCAGGTGCAGTAGGAGCATCCTTGAAAAACCTTTTCTATGGATTATTGGGTGCATCAAGCCTTATTGGTTGCATTTTTGTTATACTGACCGGAGTTGGTGTTTTTCTCCGTGACGAAAGCGAAAGAAACCTCTCACAGTTCATTCTCTTGGCAAGCATAATTCTTACATCATCCATATTAGGATGCCTCATATCAGGAGATGTGGTTTTTCAGGAAAGTAGCTTTATCCCAACCATTGTCCGCCTTTTTCAAGAAGGTGTTGAAGGTCACGGCGGCGGTATTATAGGCGGTGGACTATGTAAAATTTTTGTTATGCTCCTTGGCATTCCAGGTGCATGGATTATTGCAATAGCTACAGAAATTATACTAATAATAAGCTTTACAGGTATTTCATTAAAGAAAATCCTTCAAAAATTCAGCAAAAAAGTTCAGAGCAAAGTTCATTCTCTTGAAAATTCCGAAGAAAAAACAGTTAAAGCAGAAGACACCAAACAACCAAAAGTAAAGAAAAGCAGGTTTTTCGATGAGTATTTCAACGGCAAAGAAACTGTCAAAGACCCCACCGAAACACCTGTTAGGCGTTTTGAGTTTAAGGAAGATGACGAACTTTTGGACCAGATTATACCAAAAGACACCACAGAAGAACCAGACGAAAATCGTATTTTTACACTTGATAATATGAAAACGGGAATACTTAGCGAGCTTCCTACCACCAAAGAAGATGGTTCTGTAGAAATTAATGAAAATCCCGAGGATGAAAAGGATTTTATTCCTCCCACCGATGCGCAATTAGAAGATGTTTTTGACCCATTAACAAAAAAAGCTATCGACTCAGGCTTACCCCTTGACAGAGCGGTTGTTGCAGGCAAGAAAATGGCTCTTGAAGATTCAGCAGAAATTTCTGTAGAAGAACAACTCACAGAAAGTTCCTCTTCTCCCCAAAGAATAGTGCAATACCAAATGCCAACCATCGACCTTTTAGATAAGCCAAAACCAAAGTCAAGAACAAGAGAAGAAATCAAAAAAGAATTAGAAGAAAAGGCAAACCGACTTTTGGAAACTCTGCACAGCTTTAAGGTTGAGGCAAGCATAATAAATATAACCCAAGGCCCCTCAGTTACACGCTTTGAGCTACAACCCGGCGTTGGCGTTAAGGTATCTAAGATAACCAGTCTTACAGATGATATAGCCCTAAGCCTTGCGGCATCAGGCGTCAGAATAGAAGCTCCTATCCCCGGAAAATCAGCTGTCGGGATTGAAATTCCAAACAAAGAGGCCAGTCCTGTTCCTATAAGAGAAGTCCTTGAAAGCGAAAAGTTTGCAAAATTCCCATCAAAGACAGCTTTTGCCTTAGGTAAAGATATAGCAGGAAGTTGCGTTATTGCAGATATCGCAAAATTCCCTCATGTATTAATAGCAGGACAGACAGGCTCCGGAAAAAGTGTATGTATCAACTCCTTAATCCTAAGCATACTATACAAAGCTCGTCCTGATGAAGTTAAGCTGATAATGGTTGACCCCAAAATGGTTGAATTGGGCATCTACAACGGCATACCCCATCTTTTAATTCCTGTTGTAACAGACCCCAAGCACGCAGCAGGCGCTCTTAACTGGGCTGTTGGTGAAATGCAAAACAGATACACCCTTTTAAAAGACAATAATGTAAGAAACTTAAAAGGCTATAACGCGTTAATGGAAGAAAAAGGCGAACCCGAATCCAAACTTCCTGAAATTGTTATTATAATAGATGAGTTTGCCGACCTTATGATTGCCGCAAAAAGCGAGGTTGAAGACGCTATAAATCGTCTGGCAGCCCTTGCAAGAGCCGCAGGTATGTACTTGGTTGTAGCAACCCAAAGACCTACTGTAAATGTAATTACAGGCGTTATAAAAGCAAATATCCCGTCGCGAATTGCCTTTAATGTTACTTCCCAAATAGATAGTCGAACCATTATAGATTCAAATGGTGCCGAGAAGTTATTGGGAAAAGGCGATATGCTGTACAATCCAAGCGGAGCTCCAAAGCCTATGCGTATACAGGGTAACTTTGTTTCAGACAGTGAAATAGAGCGAATAATAGACTTTATCAAGAATCAATACGAGGCAGATTATGACGAAACAATAATAGAAAATATCCAAAGAGAACAGGAAAAGGTTGCTGCAAATCTTGAGGGCATTTCAACCGATGATGAGGATTCCTCCCATCTGCGCAGCGACACAAACGAAAAAGACGAATTATTCTTCCAGGCGGTTGAAATGATTTTAGATAACGGACAAGCCTCGGTTGCTATGTTCCAACGCAGATTTAAGATAGGCTATCAAAGAGCTGCAAGATTAGTAGACCAGATGGAAGAGCGAAAAATCATCGGTCCTTACGAGGGCACAAAGCCCCGTCAAGTGCTGATTTCTCGCCAGGAATTTCTCGAAATGCAGATGAACGAAAAAAACTAACCGAAAAACGACTATACTTATAGTGTAAAAAGCACCATATATATGGAAAAATCACTAAAAAAAAAGGTAGTTTTGACTATTTTAAGGTGTTTTGTATTGTGCAAGTATACAAATTTATCCTAAATTAAAAAAACTACTGGTATTTCTTAAATATTTATAGTATAATGTATGCAGAAAAATTTTTATTATTATATTTTCAAAGGAGATATAAAAAATGAACAAACAAGAATTAGTTTCAGCTATGGCTGAAAAAGCAAACTTATCTAAGAAGGATGCAGAAGCTGCATTGGCTGCTTTTGTTGCTTCAGTAGAAGAATCCTTGAAAAAGGGCGAAAAAGTTCAGTTAGTTGGTTTTGGTAGCTTTGAAGTTAGATCAAGAGCTGCAAGAACTGGCAGAAATCCTCAGACAGGTGCTGAAATGAAAATCGCTGCTGCTAAAGTACCTACTTTCAAAGCAGGCACAGGCCTTAAAAACCTCATTAACAAATAAGTTTTAAAGGACATAAAAAAGAGAGATGCCACGGCACCTCTCTTTTTTTAGATTTCTTTTATTTTTAACACCATAATCGTCATATCATCATCTATTTTTCCGCCTTTGAGGCCAATTGCCTTTTCCATAATTTCGTCTGCAACCTCACGAGCAGATGCCACATTGAGCACATTTTCTACAGCGTCTTTTATCCATCCACCTCCACTTTCCCTAAGCTCTAATCCGTCGCTCATCATTATAATCATATCGCCGCCCCTGAGACTATGCGAAAAACTTTCTATCTCCATATTATATAAAGCCCCCACAGGAAGAGAGCTCCCTCTTACACTCTCTACCCCCTCCGCTCTTTTAATATAGCTAATCGCTGCCCCATTCTTGATAAACTCTGTTTCACCATTATTTAAATCTATTACGCACATATCAATCGTAGCAAAACTCTCTTTAGGAGATTTCATAATCATAAAAGAATTAACCATCTCAATTGCTATCCTTTTATCAAAGCCTGCCTCCATAAAGTTTTTCAACAACTCAACAACAGCCTCACTATCCTGCATAGCTAATGTCCCTGTTCCCATTCCATCGCTTATTGCGGCAAGAAATTTTCCTCCTCCGATATTGCATAGTATATGCGAATCTCCGCACTTCTCATCAAGCCCATTAACAACAAAGGCTGTTTCCACACATAACCTTGGTTCTTTTTTCATTTGTAATATTCCGTATTTTAACGCACTTTCAGGATTTTCAGCAACGAATTTCCCATTTAACTCAATTGAAACGCACTCTTCTATCTTCTCAATATCTTGTTCTGCTATTTTTTCTTTCAGGCAAAGCTCCACTAACTGCTCTCCCTGAAGCTTAATAACCCTTATGTATTTAGGTTTAACATTCTCCCTTTCCAATGCAAGTTTTAATCTTTCAGCCACCTCCTCGTCACAGTTTGTTTCCTGTTCAAATTCTATGGCAATATCCTTTAATATTTTTGATACTCCTCCAATTTGACTTGTAGCTAAGTTTTTATTCTCCCATAGTTTCCTTTTCCATCCCTCGTTTATCCTATATATTTCATACATTCTGTTTATTTCATCAACCAGGCTCTTTAAATACGGACACCTTTCAGCAAAAGCTCCGTCAACATCCGATACAGATAATTCTCCCTTTTTCTCCATTATCTTAAAAAATCCCAACATCGTAGCCCTTGTTGCAACAAAATCCTTCTTCCAGCATTTCTCGACCCTAATACAATTTAAGCAAACATGGCTTGTTGCCCTGTCAAACAACGCTGAAATCTCTGCCATATCTCTCTCCTCCCAGTTATCCGAAAGCTTTTCATAAGTTTCTGCAAGGGCATCAAAAGATGCGGCAACCACCTTAACTCTATCTTGTAAATAATCTTTATACCCATCTTGCTCTTCTCTGTTCAACCCTTTAAAATCCGTGAACTTCTTTACCTTTTTATAAAATAAATCCGGTATAAACCTTAACAAAATACCAACTGCCGGTGCCTCATAAAAATACACAGATGTACCGGGTCCTGCCGCATACAGCGACAATATAAGACCTGTAAGCCCGAATCCAACACAACCAACTGTTTTGTTAATATTAGAAAGAGCACCCATCATATATCCACAAATAGTAAACAATCCTATGTACAAAACCAAATCCTCTTTTAGCCCCAACAAAAAACCGAAAATCAAGCCTACCGTCGCTCCGCTTAACGCTCCGCTCGCCACTCCTGCAATTCCCGTTAAGGTCAGCGCCAGAATATTTGATGGAGAGAAATTTGGGATAAAACTTATACTCTGAAAGCTCAAAAGGGCAATACCTAAAACTGTAAACAAAGATAATCTTTCCTCGTTATCAGAAATTTGCCACAAATCCTCTATCCCGGTCAGATGCCTTCCTCTGTCAAACACAGATACTCCCAACGCTACAAGGGATGTATCAACGAGTGTTAAAAAAATCGTGTTTGGATTAATCCCCTCCCATATCATACTTAAAACATCAAATGCAAACACAGCAATTGTAACTGTCAGTAATGCCCGCACAGGTGATATTTCTTCTTCCTGAGAGGATACAAATAAACTTCCCACATAAACAATGCTTGCTCCTATGTATCTAAGAGCGCCCAACTCTCCCATGGTTAAGTAGCCAACAACGGACATTACAAGAGAAATTACACTCTTCACAGAAAATCTGCGAAACAATGTTACAAAAACCACGCCAAAAGGAGCTATCCCACCGGGAAGTGTAGCTCGTGCCACCAGTGCCCCTATGGCATAAACCACCAGCTCTATCTTTTCTATCTTTGGTACGCCATAATTTTTTCTCTCCCTCTTTTTGTCTGAAATTAAAGTTATCGCCATTTCTTTTGTTTCTTTCATTTGCTTTTCTCCTCTACTTTCCTATCATTTATAATAAGAACCTACCCCGATAGCGCAATCGAAAATAGCAGTCGGGCGCCTCGGAATCTTATTGTTTCACACTAAAATAATTATACCCGTACTATTATAATTATTCTGTCGAAACGAGGAGTGAAAACAAAAAATTTACAAATTTTGTAAAATAAATCCAAATGCGTTTAAAATTCCATAACACATCCCCAACCCCACAACCAATACGCCTGCAACCATTATTCCGCGTTTAAGCACTGCTGTCGCGCCCTTAGTTGGTCTGTTTTTTGCCGTTATGCCTTTTTTGTCCGTCGTTTGAATATAATTTTGTATTATATTTTGCGCCTCTGCCAAAACATAACTTTTTCTGCCAACAGACGCAACCTCACCTGAGTTGCGGAGAATGAAAATTGCTTGTTCAATAGTATCCGAGCTTATATCATTGATTATCACGACTTTTTTTGATTGTTTATCTTTCATAAACGCCTTCTCCTTTTCGCTTTATTCTTTAATCTAAGTATTGCCATAAAAGGAACATTTATACATAACTCGGTTTCAGGTTTATTCCATAAAAAAAGAAGCTGTCCAATGATGAAACAGCTTCCAAGCTTACTATACTTATTATCCCTTAAATCTATAT
>JAZNCG010000143.1:0-13553 GCA_045587405.1 Ructibacterium sp.
TCTGCCATATTGCTTTTATTTAAGAAGTTCAGAACGATAACATCATTCTGCTGATTAAGTCTATGGCATCGGTCTATTCGTTGTTCCATTTTCAAGGTGTTATAGAGTAAATCATAGTTTATAACGAGTGAAGCTTCCTCAAGGTTAAAACCTCTTGCACCATTGTCGATGAATATGATAATCTCTCCGTCTGTCTTAAACCCGGATATTTCTCTATAATCCTTTGAGCCATTGTAAATGTATGTTTTATAGCTATCTTTCAGGGCATCATACAAATACTGTTGTGTTTCTCTTTTTTCGGTGAATATAACTGCTTTTTTATTTGCTCCGGCTTTCTTTAACAGCTTGAAGCATTGTTCCAAAGCCTTTATAAGCAATTTCAATTTTTCATCAGTTTCTATATCATCACAAGCCGTAAGCATTGCCTTAAATTCGTCAAGCTCTTGCTCACCGCCGTTTGTTTTCTCAAGTCGCTTTATAATTCCTTCAATAGCTTTCCTTATTGCCGGGGTTGACGAACCTTGCAGGTCAAATAGCATAAGTGCAAGATCGTAAGGCTTCATTTCGGGGAAGGCTATCTTTTGAGGTTTATCTATGTATGCTTTTAATAGGTCATATAGTTTTTGCTCTTTGTCTGATTGCTCAAATTCGCAAGTGATAACTATTCTTTCAGGAATTTTTGCATAATGTCTTGCTTGACTTCTGAGAGTTCTGAAACAATACTTGCTCACAAGTTCTGCAAGCTCCGGGTAGTTTTCAGGCTTCCTGAAATATCTTGACATATATTCTTGCTCGGAAGGGAGTATGCTTTCATCTATGAAATACATAAGTCCGTATAAATCAAGAATATTCTTTTCGATTGGAGTTCCGGTTAAAAGTAGCTTAAATGAGTCTTTGGCAATTCTCTTTAGTATTTTTGCCTGCTTGTTATCTTCCTTGTGAACCGAGGATAACAGACTTGCTTCTTCAAACACGGTTAAATCCCATGCAGTTTTTTCGATTAGCTCACTATACTGTGATGCAAAATCGTATGTAGTTAAAACTACTGCATCTTGCTCGAATGTTTCGCCATTTGTTTTTAGTTGTTCTGCATTTGCGATTGTGATGAACGGAATGGAATACTTGTTTTCAATAAGCTTTTCCCATTGAATGAGCAAATCACTATTGGGAACTACAATTAAGATTCTCGTTTTTCCTTCATACCATTTCTGCGTAACAACAAGCATAGCTTCAGTTGACTTTCCAAGCCCACTTTCATCCATCAAAACTACACCCTTTGTATAAGGCGAGCGTGTTGCAAACAAAGCAGCGCCGACCTGATAAGGGTACACTTTTATATCTGATGAGGCAAAAGTCGGTATGAATTTATCGTCATCTTGCAAGCTATCAAGTATTCTTGCCGTATAGTATGCGTGAAACGGTGTAGCGGTCATAAGAATCTCCTTTCTGTAATTTTATCAGAATAACTGTACTAAAAGCAGTACACTTTATTCATCAACAAGCTCCATAATATCATCAAGATTACATTCAAGTGCTTTGCAGATTCGCACGAGAACATCTGTGGTTACATTCTCACCTTTATTCATTTTTGCAAGAGTGTAATTGCTCACATTGGCTTTTTCAGAAAGCTCTTTTTTCATCATATCTTTGTCGATTAAAAGCTTCCAAAGTTTCTTGTATGATACTGCCATTTTTGTCACCTCTCTGTTTATATAGTTAGATACAATAAATTATATCATAAAAATGCGAATAATACAATAGTTTGAGCAAACTTTGTTAAGAAAAACAAAAAATAAATTAGCGAAAACAAAATTCTACAGATAAAAAAAGAATTCGTTAGTTGCACTTCTTTCTCAGAAAATGCTTAACGAACTCTGACAATTATTATGCTACAATTTTTTATGATTTTGAACTCATTTTATTATCATACAGTTAGTTCTGCAGTACATTGTTAATGTTAATACCTTTTTTAATTGCATAATCAACTGTATTTTTTGTGCCGCTTTTTTGACCGTTGAATACTGCAATAACAAGATTAGATCTATCGACCATCCATTCATTTCTCACCTGATAGCATCCCGTGAAATAATGGTCATTGATTTCCTTAACTAAATCAGCTTTTTTTATTATTTTAGAGAATCTTATTTTTTCCGTAAAATTTCTTCTGCTTTCAAATCCGGGATGAGGTAAAGCACATATTAGATGCAGGTTTTTGTTTTTTTTCTTTCTATCCAAAACAATCTCCGCTGCCCATATATCAGTTCCCATTGCCATTCCTGTTATAAAAGTCACAAAGCCTTCTGAAATTGCTTCATCTATTGCTTTTTCAAGTAAAGGCTTTATTTCTTTTTCTCCAAGTTCAATCTTATCCGGTCTATGTCCGGTAAAACAACAACGATGTTTAATCTTTTCGTTTTCCATAATCCACCTTTTCCTCCAATATAAAATGATATATAAGTATTATAAGTACGATGTGCAAATAATATCTATAAAGAGTGTTTATGCACATTGTAATCACTCACAGAGAACATAATAGCACAAACTGCCCCTTTTAGCAACTGCTTTGTGATGTCTGAGAGTGTATAATATAAATGGAAGTAGGTGTTGACAATGAACATGGAGTTTGTACGAAATCGCATAGCGTTCTTGAGAACAGCTAAAAACATTTCTGCAAGAGAACTTAGCTTGAGATTAGGTCAATCTGTAGGTTATATAAATCACATCGAAATAGGCACTTCAAACCCTTCGATAGAAATGTTGTTTTATATCTGCGATGAATTAGGTGTAACATTGAGCGAATTCTTTGAAGAAGATAATGAGCATCCTCTTTTGATAAAAGAAATACATCAATTATCAAAAAAGTTAGACAAAAGCTCACTTGAAAGTGTTATTTCAGTAATGAAAAATCTCAGCAAATAAAAATGATGGCACTCTAAGAAAGAAGTTATTCTTAGAGTGCCATTTTTTAATAGCAGTTCGGTCTTACTGCAAAACCAAAACCGCCCGTTGTAATTACAACATTGTTAGCTCCTGACGAGCAATGAATAACAAGTATATTACCGCTACTATCTCGACCACCGATAATACCGATGTGAGATTTATCGTCATATACTGCTAAATCTCCCGGTTGTGCGGAACTCCACGATATACGGGTTCCTTTGGAAGCCTGAGTGCTTGCACCGTGACCTATCGCCGACTCCGAAAAGCCTGCGTTATGAAATGCCCAGGTAACAAAACCTGAGCAATCAAGTCCAAAAGGTCGCATACATCCGGTGGAACGGCTTCCTTCAGCAGTTACAAGTTTCATCTTGCCCCATTCAGAATCCCAACCTATTGCAGAAGATTTACCGCCCCAAAAGTATGTAAGTTTACCTACAAGGGAGCAGGCTTTCTTTACAACATTTTTTCTTTCTGCAGATAAGCTATCAGGAAGATTATCAATAATATCTTGAGCCGTTGCATCAGAGATTGCAAGACTTTGTGTAGCTCCTATGAATCCATCTGCATTTTCAAGCAGAGTTTCAAGAGCTTCTTTTTGTTTTCGTGTAAAGCCATATTCTGAAATCATTTCATCTTTCGTCTTTGCAGTAATTGTGATATACAAAACAATTTCACTTGTTTCTCCGCTTGTTACAGTTTCAGTTCTTTTTGTTATTGTGTGCATATCCCAAAAAACATCTTTGAGCTTTTGTTTTTTGGCATCATCAATAACTACAACATCCTGAACGGTTTCATCATCAACTCCGGCAACTTTTACTGCAAACAGAGAAAGAACTAAACTCCAATCGGCTTGTTCACCCTCCATTACAATTCTGTCATGGGTGGTGTTATCTTCGATTTCCGTTAGCCGAGCAGAGAGTTCCATATTACACTCATTTACGATTGAAGAAACGGGAATACTGTTGCTATCTGCTGCTTCATCTGAGATAAAAATACCAAAAGGACTTCCGGCAATCGCTGCAACAATGATTATAACGATTAAGATTACCAAAACAACTATAACACCTATCCAACCAAAGGCTGCGAAAAATGCCGCTGCTGCTTTTGTGACCGCTGCTGCAATAGCCTTACCAATAGCGGCTACTGCTTTTGCGGTTTTTATCGCAACCGCCTTTGCAACTTGAGCTGCTTTTATAGCTGCTTGCCTTGCTCTTTTTGCAGCTTCCTTTGCGGCTTTTTTTGTTACTTCTTTTTGAGTCTTTACAACTTTCTTGGTTGCTTTCGTTGCTTTTTTCTTTGCAGTTTTTGTGGTATAGGAGCTACCACTTTTAACAACAGATTTCGATTGTCCTACAACATTATCACGGGTTTTCAGAGCTTTCTTTGAATTTGCCGTGCTCCGCTTAACTGAGCTTGCAGTTTGCTTTGCTTTTGGAGTATTGTTGTATGGAGATTTTATCGGTTCAGGTTTTGATTCTCTCAAAGATTGCATATAGCTTTCTTTTGTTTTAACCATTGACTTACCTGAACTTTTTTCTGCCGTATCTGTTTTGACATCTGCTGACTTTTCCTTTGGGGCATTTAGTTCTGAAGCTTTGGAATGTGTATCATTTTTTAGTGCTTCTGAACCACCTTCTTCAGCTTGTCTTTTTTGATATTCGGCTTTTGTTTTCAGCTTTTTTGAAACATATTCTTTCCGGGCATCTTTAGGTGTTATAGCAGAGTCAGATGAAGAAGAAGGAGCCTTTAACGGCTCCTTACCCTTAACACCTTTTGTCGCATCTTCAGGTGTGTGTTGTTTTATATAGTTTTCCTTTGTCTTAACACCGTGAGAAGATGTTTCGCTTTGAGATTTCAAATATTCCTCTTTGGTCTTGACAGTTGCTTTCTCTTGAGCTTTGCTTTTAGCTTGTTCTACGGCTCTTTCATTTCCTAAAGGTTGTTCGTTAGCATTATAGTTTTCCTTCGTTTTAGGGGCGTTTTCGTCCGTTTTAGGCTCATTCTCAACCGTCTTTGGTTCTTTGTCAGAAGTTTCAGGTTCTTCCGGTGTCGGCTCCTGATTTTCAGGTGTTTCATTTTCCCGTGTCTTAACCTTTTGTATTTGTTCTTTGACTTTGTTTTGCGTAAAAGTCTTGCCCTTATGATAAACTGTATCGGCAGTTGTGTAAGCAGCACTTTCAACTCGTTCTGAAGCTTCTGTGTCTGCTTTTGGTGGTTCGGAATATCCCTGTTCTGTACCGAGCTTTGATTCAACTGCTTTCTTTACAAGTGTATCCTTCATCACGGCTTTTGCATCTTTAACAGTATTTACTACTGCATCTTTGCTCTTGACCGCAACTTTCGGCATATTAGGAGAGCCTTTTGACTTTGGGGATTGTTTAGGTTTCGTCTTGATGTCTTTTTCACTCAAAACAAATCACCTCCGGATATTAAACTTTTCTTTTTCTGCAATCATTCATTTTTTTATCACAGTAAACGAGTAAATCATCAACTGTTTTCTGTTTTTTAGGATTGAAAAGTGCATAGCCAAGAGATACTGAAAACGGATAGATTTTCTCTCTGTTTTCAAAGCTCACCAAATCTCTTAATTCAAAAATGTAAGAGAGAATATCCCTTTCCGCAATACAGATAAATTCATTTTCATTTACTCTGTAAATATCAGCTTTTGCACCCACAGTTCTCGTCAGGCAACTTGCCAATGATTTAACTGCATCTTCGTACATACGATTTCCAAAGGTGTCTTTGATATTTTCAATGTTAGAAACCTCTGCAATCACAATCATAATATTGTTAAGTCTTGCATTGCTTTTACGGAGCTTTGCAATTCTTTCCTCGTATGCAGCACGGTTATATACACCTGTCATTGCATCCGTATATGCAAGATTAAAAAGTTTTTCAGCTTCTTTGTTTCTCATATTGACCTCCATAAATTACGGGCAGAGCTTTTACACTCTGCCCGATATAATTATTCAATTACTTCAACTGATTTCAGGCGAACATTATGCCTTTTATTCGGAGCAAAGGTAAGCTTTACTCTCGAACCCATAGGTATTTCAGGGATACCAAGATAATTGCCCGGCTCTGTAAAAGCTGTTGTCATTATCTTTCGTCCGTCATCGAAATCGACATAGGCAATAATGTTACTTTTTTTGCCCCATTTTTTGCAGACAAGAGTGCCTGTAAATACACCCTCATCTTCGTTAAATACATATTCTTTACCGTCAAAATCAAGTTCTGCGAACTGATTTCTTGAATAAGCTCTCATATTGCTTTACCTCCTTGTATTAACCCTCACCGGGTTTGGTTGACATTAGTTTATAGAGTTCCGTATCTGTTGGGAAGTCATTTACAAATGGCACGATAGAACCGCCGACTTTAATTAAACCTCTGCCGGCTCCTGCGTTTGTAATATAACTCATCTGTGTATCAGAAATATTCAACAGTTCCGAGAGGTCCTTTCTGTCTGAAGGCGATTGATTGAGCATCAGCAGAAATTCACTATTGGATAGCATACCTCTTGCAGTTTCATTGAGCAGACAATCGGATATATTCTGTGTGATACCTGTAAGCAGACCGCCATATTTTCTGAAACGCTTCCAAGCCTTCAACAAGAAGTCAGCACTATACTGATTCTTAAAGAACAAGTGAGCTTCATCAATGTAAACTCTTGTATATTTGCCTTTCTTTCTGTTTTCGATTACACGGTTCATAATGTTATCGAGCATAATCAAAAGACCGATTGATTTCATCTGTTCGCCAAGCTCCAATATGTCATAGCTTATAATACGCTTATTGACATCAACATTACTCTGATGTGCAAAGGCATTTAGGCTACCCGTTGTAAACATTTCAAGACAGAGAGCAAGGTCGTGAGCTTCAGCTTCAGGCTGATTTAAGAGTTCGTCACGGAGCTGCATAAGTGTAGGCTCTTTGTCCGTTCTTCCGTTCATATAGTCGGCATACACTCTGATACAACAACGGTCTATAATTGACTTATCTTTAGCACCTACACCGCCACCCATACGGGATGAGCCACTCTTTAACAGTTCGTCAAAGATAGAAATAAGAAGCTCTGATTTCATTGATACCGGGTTTTCATCATCCACATCTTTATTGATTGCCATTGCGTTAATATGGTTAGATGATGATACAGAGAGCTTGATATTTTCACCGCCCAAGTTCTTTATAAGCGGAGCATACTCACGCTCAGGATCAATTACGATAATATCGTCTTTAGTGAATATTTTTACTAATGCAATTTCAAGCTTTGATGCAAATGATTTACCTGAGCCTGACACACCGAGCACAAACCCGTTACCATTTAGAAGTAGCTTTCGGTTACACATCAAAAGATTATGTGATATTGCATTGATACCATAATATAAACCGCCCGGATCAATAATCTCTTGTGTCTTATATGGCATCAACACAGCCGTGCTTTCGGTTGTAAGAGTTCTGACAGCCTTAATCTTCATAAGTCCATACGGGAGAACTGTATTAAACCCATCCTCTTGCTGATACCTGAGAATTGCAAAATTACAAAGGTGCTTTCTGCCGATAGAGAGAAGTGTTTCCGTATCGTTATTAAGTTCATCAAGAGAATCTGCCACATGAACGAGAGTGACGGTTACAAACATCATTCTTTGGTCACGAGTAGTTAAGTCATCTAAGAACTCTTTGATTTCTTTTCTCATCTGTTCCATTTCATACGGAATGTTTGCAGAAAAGTTGTTATTCATGTTTTGTTTTTGTTGCCATTTTGTGATGTCAGTTTCAATAGCAAGGAGCTTTTTCTGAACCTGCTTAACTGCATCATCTGTTGCGATTGGCTGAATGTCAACAGACAACATCATACTGCGTGAAAAATCCGTCAGTTCTGAAAGCATACTGTCTTTCAAAAATGACGGATATTCTTTTAAGAATATAACTCTTGCAAACTTTTCTCCCATACGGATATGGTCGCTTTTGAACTCGATACTGTCCGGGCAAATCTTATCTTTGAAATGCTTGCCTTTAGCAATAGCTTTCTTCATATCAAACTCAAATTCGCCCGCATCACCGTTACGAAAGAAATCATAAAAAATACGAAGCCTTTCTTTATATCCAAGCTCCGTAGTTTTAGAAGATAATTTTGCATAGTCCGCAGTCAAGTCATTACCAACACGGGTAAAAAATGTTCTTGATTCTTCAACATTCTTTTTCTCGGAAGATATAGTAATAAACTTATCGTGAACTATGTTGTTACTGTCTGCCATTTTATCGCTGAAAATCTCAGCAAGCTCGTTTGCATACACACTACAATTTTCTTCATCATTAGGTGTTACAAGGTTTGATAAAACCTCTTTACTTAACTGTCTATTAAACACACTTATCTTTGCCATTGCATCAGTAGGCAGACCGTTAATAAGTGCAGAATGGGCAAGAAACATAGAGAGTTGGTCATCATCCGAAGCTACGGCATAATTTATATCAGAAAATCTCCATGTTTTAGAATAAGTGTGTCCGCATTTGAAGATTCCGTCCTTATACAATCTGTCAATCGGTATTGATTGCTGAACTGTTTTCGGGATTCTTCTTTTTTCCTTTTTTGGTTTTTTCTTTCCGAACAGAAACATCTTTTAATACCTCCTTGTAAGCTTCATAAATATAGTTTTCGCTCTTGTATGTGCGAACTCCCGAACAGAGAAATTCGCTATAAATATATGCCACTACAAACTGTTCAAAGTTCATTCCGTTGTAGTTGAAGAACCCTGCTGCAGCAAGAGGTGCCGCACATACAATACAAAGCCAAGACACGGTTTCCTTATCTAAAACATTTGAAAGTCCAAAATAGATACCAACTGCTGCTCCTACTGCTCCGAGAGAGCACATAAACTGTCGCATTGAAAGTCCCATAAACAGACTTTCGTGGTAATCTTTAATTTCTTTGTTTATACGAATTTCCAAAGTTCGTTACCTCCTTATCTTTCATGCTCGTTTTTTTGCGGAGCTTTCGGCTGAATATCCGTAGGCTTTCTACCGTCCTTTGGCTTAATGAAATCAATCTTGTCGCATACCGACATTGTTTGATGTGTAAGAGGTCTTTGCCAAGATTTATGAGTCGGTGCCCACTTAAATCCGTTTTTCTTGAGAACTTCAATCTGTTCATCAGAAGGCTTTTCAGGGAAGTTGAGCTGAAGTCTGTTGTTTGCAAGGTTGACTACCGCTTCGCCACCGTTAAACTCCCAACTCTTAAAAACAGTTTCAGGTTTTGTCTGTATTCTTTCAATAACTGCTTTTAATCTGTCGATCTCCTTACGGTTTTCCGTAAAGAACTGACCGGGATATGGTGTAGCCTGACCGTCTTTAACTCTTTTATCAAGCTCCATAGCCGTTTCATTCGGCACTTCGGGATGACCGAGAGTTGTATTGTTTTCTTTGTAATAATCATTTACCGACTGCATATAGGCAAGTCTGCTTTCAAGCATTTCAATGTTCTCCTGAAGCTTTATTACCGTATCAAATTCATTACTTTTAATTACATTGTTAAACATAGATTTTATCCTCCTTATGTTCCAAGCATTTCTTTAATAATTCTGTCTGAACCTTTAATAAGTCCGATTAATACAAGCATATTGAAAATTACTTCTCCGATATATTTCCATATCATAGTTACAGTAGTTATGCTCGTATCAAGTGTTGGCGTACTTGAGCTTGAAAAGGCAGAGAAGATTATACACGCAAGTACAATTACTGCACCTTCCAAACATACACCTACATAAGATTTTACAAAGTGTTTTCCCATTTCTGCCGTTGTTTCTCCGGCGAATGTTGCAAGTGGTACGGGAGCAAGCGCCGTGTACATATATAGTCTGAAAAATCTTCCGTAAACCGACATTATCATAATAAATGACATTATGGTTATAAAAAGACTCCCCAAGATTGTAACAAGCCACAGAGGGATGCTTGCCCAAAAGCCTGCATCTTCTACCGCAGTTTCAATAGCTGCCGGTAGTGACACAGATGCACTTCCAACACCACCTAAAGAACCTGCTATCTGAGAAACAACACCACCGCAGATAGTATATAAAGCTACCATTAAATCCATTGCATAGGTAATGGCAACTTTGGCCGCTACAAAACGGATAAAGTGCCTGAGTGCATATTCCGGTCTTTGAAAATCACGGAAGGATGCCGTACTTTTGAATATAGACATAGCAAAAAAGAGAACAAGCAAGCCAAGACCGATAGCTTGAAGTCCTCCGTTAATGCCTTGAACAACCGACCAAACTGTTCCACCCTTAAAGTGTTCAGGTGAGGTTGTTACCAAAGTCCATATTTCAGCCATTTTATCGTTCCAAGTAGCAAACGCATTTTCCAAGTTGGCAACAATCCAATTATCGCTCAAAAGTATTCACCTCCTTATAGGATACTGCCACCCCGTAAGGGCGGCAGTATAGCAGAACCTATTACATAATCATATCAAGTATATCTTTTGCAAATGCGATAATTACACCGCCGAAGAATGTAAGAAAACCATTGGCTCTCTGCGAAGCATCGTGAGATTTAAGGGATAGACCAATCTGCACAATACCGAAGCCGAGCAAAATAAGACCGATTGCTTTGATTGCAGAGAAAATAAAGTCAGACAAGCCATTGATTGTATCAAGCGGACTTGCGGCAAACACGGTATTTGTCATAAGACACATTACCACCGCCATAATCATAAGCACCATTTTTGACTTCTTCAAAATCTTAGTAGCCTTTTCAATGTTGTTGTTCTTTTTCATAACAAAGTTACCTCCATAATTTAGATTTGATTTTCTTAATGAGTGATTGTTTTTCCTTTGGTTGTTCGGTTTCTTCCGTTTCAGGCTCTACGGGTAAATCTACAAAGGATATACCGGAGCTTTGAATAAGCTTTTCATCAATTACCACATCATCAGGAGCAGTAAACTTATTAGCCATATTTTTTCTAAAATATTTGCCTTGCTTATTATGGGTATAAGGAACTGCACCGCCATCAGCAGTTAATTTGATGTTTGGATGCGAAAGAATATCGAACTTCTTATCCATAATCGGCTTTTCGCCACGAATAAAAATAAGTGCGTTACTGTTATCAAGTAAGCGCACTTCGTCAAGTGTCAGAAGTTCTCGTCCGGCATTTTGGTAATTGGTATTACTACTGCCGTGTGAACCTCTTGTAATTCCTCTTGTTCTTGTGTCAATGGTTTCTTTACCGAGCATTTTTGAAATGTATTCGTGAGTGGATTGCTCATTACCGCCGAGATAAAGCATTGTATCGCAGTTACCGACCAAGCTCTCCCAACTGTCCTTAAACAATGCCTTTAACTGTGCCATATTCTGAATGATTATACTTACAGAAATTCGTCTTGAACGCATTGTTGCAAGCAATCTTTCAAAGTTATCAGGAAGGGCAACATTGGCGAACTCATCCATTACGAAGTGAACCGGGATTGGCAGTTCTCCGCCGTGTTTGTGGTCTGCTCTGTAATATAGCTCCTGAAAAGCTTGTGTGTAAAGCATACCAACAAGATAGTTAAATGAGTTGTCATTGTCGGGAATAACACAGAAGATTGCTTTTTTCTTTTCTCCCATACTGCCGAGGTCAAGATTATCATAAGATGTCATTCGTGCAATTTCAGGTAGATTGAAAGCAGCAAGTCTTACTGCCGCAGAAATCAGGATTGATTTTGCAGTTTTACCGCTTGCTTGCTTGAATATCTTATATTGCTTGAGTGCGATATGTTCCGGGTTTTCATCTTCCAAACCCTGAAACAATAAATCAACGGGAGATTGATATTCGTCATCATCTTCCATAGCTGCTGCATTTTCGATTAAGAACATAAGCATTTCAAAATTCTGTTCTTCAGGCGGAGCTTCGTGCAAGAGATAAAGCATTAAAGCAGTATCGAGTGCAATTTCTGATTTTTCCCAAAAGGGATCGTTCTGTTGTGCGTTCTTCGGAGTGGTATTCTGTATAAGGTTTGTTATGAGTTTTATAACATCTTCATCTGTACGGATATAAGTAAATGGATTGTATCCGTCAGAATTAGAGGGAGTTATCAGATTAAATACCTTTACATCATAACCTTTTTCCAACAAAAGCGGAGCAACAGAGCGAAGCATTTCGCCTTTTGGATCTGCGATAATAAAAGAAGTGTTGCATTGCATTATGTTTGGTTTTGCATAGAATCGTGTCTTACCTGCACCTGAACCACCCACAACTAAAACATTTAGATTTCGTCTGTGTTTTTTGGCATTCAGACCGATTCGCATTGTCTGTGAGAAAAGAAGGTTATTAAACCTTTCTTTGTGGTCAGCATACCTTTTAACAATCTGAGATACAACACCCCATTTTGCAGAGCCGTGTTCTTCGCCCGGTCTGCGGTTTTCTCTTGAAGAAAAGTAAACACCTACACCCATAGCATAGAAGAACAAAAAAATGAGTACGGTCTTTAGACTATACTCATTAAAAGTTATCTTCATTGGATTTTCAAGTGCTATTGTTATTCTCTCCAAAAGTTCAAATAGTTTGTTTCCTTCCTGATAGCATCCGGCGAATAGTAAAGCAAGCCATATCACTACGGGAGAAAGACATATAAACACAATTATAAGAGTTTTGGTTTCATTCTGTCTGTTGTTCAACTTGTGTCACCACGAATATACTTGAATTTCAAGATAACCACCTCCTTAAATTGAAAAGAGGGCGATTTTTTCAAATCACCCTCAATCCGTTTTATTGTTTATTAAATTTCTGATTGTAAAGCTTCATCATGGCTTCAAGCCTTGCGTTTTGCTGCACCCAAAGGTCTGTGACGGGTGCAATTAAAGTTTTGCCATTAGCGGTCAATAATACTACATGATTTCCGATAACCTCTCTTGCAACAATACCTGAGTCAATCTGTTGCTCGGATAAACCGTCTTTGATTTTCCACTTTGCCCACACAACTGAATTTTCATCAAGTGTGATTTCGGTCAGCCTTTCGACCTGCTCTCTCGGTGTAGTGTACCAACCTTCAAATTCATAACCTTCTTTTGTCGGGATGTAATCATTAAGGTTTACCTTTGTTCCACGAGGGAGTTCAAGAGGTCTGAAAGTCGAGCCACCGTCTGTTGCAAAGAATAAGTATCTGTTTGCATATACAATGTTGTAATATCCGATTGGTAAATCCTCTGTTGTGTCGCAAGCAAACGCCGTTGTTCCTGCAAGCATCATAACCGCCATTACTAAACATAAAAATTTCTTTGTCATAAAAGTTCCTCCTTAAAAAGAATTGGTTTGTTTGGTTTCCTGATTTCATTATATCGACATTTTTCAACAAACACAAAAAATTTTGGGAGAAAAAATTTTTTTGACAAATTCAAAGGGGCAACCTTTGAAAATTGCCCCTTTGTGAAAGCTATTATTTTACCCAATTTTCAGCATCTTTGTTTGCTACGCCGAGGTGAGTGTTTGCGGCTTCCATAATGTCGTAATATGCCCAATGAGAGTTATTCTTGAGGTCTGTGAACTTATTGAGAGTTGACACATTCTTGTTGATATAATCTTCATCAGGAGTTCTGTTAGTTGCGTGATTTGTTACTGTAACAACTTCAGCTCTTGTGATGTT
>JAZNCG010000144.1:0-5899 GCA_045587405.1 Ructibacterium sp.
GGAATTCCAACTGTATTAGATACAGTTGATTTAAATAAAATTTTAGATAAGATTTATACTAACTTTAATGTTTCGCAGGAGTGTGAGATAACAATAGAATGTAATCCTGCTACAATTGATTACCAAGGATTTTGTGAATTAAAAAAAGGTGGTTTTAACAGATTGAGCATAGGACTGCAATCTGCTAACAATAAAATGTTAAAGAGTTTGGGAAGGATTCATTCAGTTGAAGATTTTTCCAAATGTTTTAAAGATGCACGCAGAAGTGGATTTGACAATATTTCATTGGATTTAATTTTTGGTTTACCGAATCAAACCGAAGATGATTGGGTTAAAAGTCTTGAATTTTCAATGAATTTTAATCCTGAACATATTTCTTGTTATGCTTTAAAAATTGAGAAAGATACTCCATTTTCAAAGATGGATTTAATATTGCCGGATGATGAACTAAGCAGGAAGATGTATTATAAATCAATCGAAATGTTAGAAAAAAATGGCTTAAATCAATATGAAATATCCAACTTTGCTGGTAAAAACAAAGAAAGCAGACATAACAGCAAATATTGGGATTGTGTTGATTACCTTGGCTTTGGGGCAGGTGCATATTCGTGCTTTGAAAACAGAAGGTATTCTAACGAGAAAAATATCTCGGCTTATTGTGATAAAATAGAAAAAGATATATCTGTTATAGTTGAGAATGAAAATTTATCACAAGAGGAAAAAATGAGTGAATTTTGTTTTTTGGGACTTAGAATGATAAAAGGAATATCTAAGCATGAGTTCAAAAACAGATTTGCTGTTGATATAGACGAAATATATGGGGCTGTGCTTGAAAAGAATTACAAAAGAAAAACATTGATTTTGGATGAAGGAAGAATATATATTCCAAAACAATGGTTGTATGTTTCAAACGGAATTTTAGTGGATTTTGTTTAAGTTTTAGTATAATTGAAAAGGGGTATAAGCAAGATGAAACAAAAAACTGTTTTTTTCTGTAGTGAATGTGGTACAGAGTCACCTAAATGGATGGGTAAGTGTCCCGGCTGTGGTGAATGGAATACTATGGTTGAAGAAACTGTTGTATCTGCGCCCAAAGGTAATAAGCTTTCAACAACTATTGCATCTCAGGCTGTGCCCAAATCATTAAAAGAAATATCGGTGTCCGGAGAGAAAAGAGATTCTACGGGGCTTGGTGAATTGGATAGAGTCTTAGGAGGGGGAATTGTTGCAGGCTCTTTGGTTTTAATTGGCGGTGACCCGGGAATTGGAAAATCTACCTTATTGCTTCAGATATGTGAACATTTGGGAAAAGAGCATAAGGTATTATATGTTTCGGGGGAAGAATCACAAAGACAAATTAAAATAAGAGCTGATAGATTAAAGGTTGAAACCGATAATCTTAAAATATATTCAGAAACTAATATGGTGAATATTGTTTCTTGCATATATAAAGAAAAACCTGACATTTTAATTGTAGATTCAGTTCAGACTATGTTTAACCCAGATATATCTCCTGCTCCCGGAAGTGTAAGTCAGATACGAGATGTTGCGGCAACATTGATGAGAATTGCAAAGGAAGAATCTGTTGCCACCTTCGTTGTTGGTCATGTAACTAAAGAAGGTTCTATTGCAGGTCCTAAAATTCTTGAACATATAGTAGATTCTGTTCTTTATTTTGAAGGTGAACAGCATAGGTCATACAGGATACTTCGTGCTATTAAAAATCGATTTGGCTCTACAAACGAGATAGGTGTATTTGAGATGCAATCCAACGGGTTAGTTGAAATCCCTAATCCATCCCTTGCCCTTTTGTCTGGTAGACCTGAGGGGGCATCAGGGTCTTGTATATTGTGTTCAATAGAAGGTACACGACCCGTATTGGCTGAGGTGCAGGCTCTTGCCACACCTACAACCTTTGGAAATCCCAGGAGAATGACAACGGGAGTTGATTTATCACGGGCGTTAATGTTACTTGCGGTAATGGAAAAACGAGGTGGATTGCATATATCATCAAGCGATGTATATGTTAACGCAGTAGGCGGCTTAAAGATGGTTGAGCCTGCGGCGGATTTGGGAATATTGATTGCTATTGCGTCAAGTTTTAAAAATAAACCTGTTGCTGATGGTTTGGTTGCAATTGGAGAGGTTGGTTTGTCGGGAGAGATAAGGGCTTGTAATTTTCTTGAAAATCGTATAGCAGAAGCGGAAAAGCTTGGGTTTAAAACTTGTCTAATTCCTAAAGCAAACACGGATAAATTGAGAAAATTTGATAAAATAGAGGTTAGAACATATTCTAATATAGTTCAAGTTTTTAATGATATTTTTTAAGGTGATAATATGAATATAAACTATAAAAATATTGTGTCGGCTGTAATTCCGGCGGCAGGCAGCGGTTCGAGAATGAATGCAGATATAAATAAACAATTTATAAAAATAGATGGCATACCTGTATTAATACATACTCTGAGAAAATTTGATTTAGCAGAGAGTGTTGATGAAGTTATTGTTGTCGCAGCAGGACAGGAAATAAAAGAAATTGAAAAATTAATTAGAAAATATAATATTAAAAAAGTTCGAAAAGTTGTAATTGGTGGGAATAGTAGGCAAGAATCCGTGAAAAAGGGATTGGATTTTGTAACTGGTGACAAAGTTTTAATCCATGATGGAGCAAGACCTTTTGTTTCTGTTGATGAAATTAATTCTGTTGTAGATGCTTTAGCTGATAATGATGGAGCGGCTGTTGGAGTTTATGTTAAGGATACCGTAAAGCGCGTCGATAAAAATGGTATTATTTGTGAAACTTTGAACCGAGATGAATTAGTACAAATTCGGACTCCTCAAGGGTTTAAGACGGATTTAATAAAAGAAGCACATATTAAAGCTGAAAAGGAAAACATTGTTGTCACAGACGATTGTGCTCTGGCAGAATACTTAAATATTAAAGTTGTTGTTATTGAGGGCAGTTCAAAAAATATAAAAATTACAGTTCCTGAGGATATTGGGATAGGCGAAGCTTTTTTAAAAGCGGAAAATAAATAGATAAAGATAGGGGGATTATAATGAGAGTAGGTTTTGGATATGATGTGCATAAATTGGTTGAGGGTAGAAAGCTTATTTTAGGAGGAGAAGATATTCCATACGAAAAGGGTTTGCTTGGACATTCAGATGCTGATGTTTTAACTCATGCGCTAATGGATGCTTTGCTTGGTGCAGCGGCACTTGGAGATATTGGCAAACATTTTCCTGATACTGATATTGAGTATGCAGGGGCAGATAGCATTAAATTGCTCGAAAAGGTTGTTGCGCTGCTTTTTGAAAATGGATATACTATTAATAATGTGGATTGTACTATTATAGCTCAAAAACCTAAAATTTCCCCTTATATAGAGAGTATAATTAACAGATTGGCAGAAGTTTTAAATGTTGATATAAATTGTGTAAATGTCAAGGCAACAACAACAGAACACCTTGGCTTTGAGGGAAGAGGAGAAGGAATTGCCGCAAATGCAGTATGCACAATAAATAAAATAAATAGTATAGATTAAATCAAAACTATGAGGTGTTAAATTAATGGAGCTAAAAGAACAAATAACATATTTGGCAAAGATTTATGGATTAAGCGGAAACGAGAATGGTTTGGCTGATATTTTAGTGAAATTTTTGTTGGAAAATGGTATCTATGGATATATAGACGAGTTTGGAAATGTGAATGGTGAAATTTTATCAAAAAAAGATAATGCTAAAACATTGCTTTTAGAAGCTCATATGGACCAAATAGGACTTATGGTTTCAGGGATAGATGATGATGGATATATTCAATTTGTTAATTTAGGTGGAGTTGATGAAAGAATTTTATCGGGTATGGAGGTTGATATTTTATCCGATAAAAATATTTATGGAATAATAACCCCTATGGAACCTAAATCAAAAGATGGAGAAGCTCCGCAAAATATTAATATTGACAAACTTAGAATAGATGTGGGTATGAGCAAAAAAGATGTTGAGGAGCAAATAAATATTGGTAATTTTATTGCTATGAAATCTGAAATAAACTTGCTATTAAATAATAGAATATCTGGAATGGGAATGGATAACAGAACTGGAATTGCGGCAATTTTGAGATGTATTTCTAAATTGAAAGACAAGGAACTGCCGTACAATCTCCGAGTTTTGTTTTCGGTTCAGGAGGAATTAGGGCTCCATGGCGCTTATACGGGTGTTAAAGATATGGATATAGATGCAGCAATTGTAGTTGATGTAACGCATGGAACAACTTATGATTCTAAAGATGAGGTAAATGTTTTTGATTTAGGCTCAGGAGGAATTATATGTAGAGGGCCTAATCTGCATTATGACTACACAAAACAGCTGATAAAAATGGTAAAAGAAAAAAATATTCCGTATCAGATAGAGGTTGCATCAGGTGGGAGCGGAACAACAGCCTGGGCAATGCAAGTAACAAATGGGGGTATACCTGTGATGTTGGTTTCAATTCCGCTGAGATATATGCATACTAATGTTGAAGTTTTAGATGTAATGGATGTTGAGGCTGTTTCTGAAATTTTATATCATGCTGTGCTTGGAGGGTTAGATGTTGAATAAGGAAATCTATAATTTATATGGGGTATCAGGACAAGAGTGTGATGTTTCAAAATATATAGAAAATCAAATAAAACCAATTTGTGATAATATATATAAGGATTCAATAGGAAATCTTCATGCAATCAAAAAAGCTAATTTGAACGCTGAAGATGAGGTCTTGGTTGTAGCATATATGGATGAACCCGGAGTTATTATCACTCAAATAACAGATGATGGATATTTAAAGTTTGAAACTGTTGGTGAAGTTTATGACGGTTTTTTAACTTCCAAAAAGGTTTTAATTAATGGTATTGTTGGAGTTATATCATTAAAAGCTATACATCTTACAACAAAAGAAGAGAGGAAAAAGCCAATAAAAGTATCACAACTTCTTATTGATATAGGCGCAAAATCTAAGGAAGAAGTTTTAAATTTAATTGATATAGGTGATTATGGCTCGTTTGTTAGCGAGTGCATGGAATTTGGAGATAATTTTATAAAGGGGAGAGCGCTGGGCGGCAGAACTTCTTGTTTTGTAGCTATAGAGCTTTTGAAAAAAAAATATAGCATAAATATGCATATTGTTTTTGCAGTACAAAAAGAAGTTGGTAATCGCGGAATGATGGTTGCTGCATATAAAAATAAAAGCAAGTTTTCCATTGTTTTGGATGGATATGATGCGGGAAATGGAGCAGAAAACAAAGAAAAAAATAAATATCCTATTTTGGGCAACGGCTGTGTCGTATCATTAAAATGTGCTAGGGATGAAGTTATAAAAAGACTGCTTTTTAATTTAAGAAACAATAACATATCATATCAAATTTTTAAGCAAGAGGGGATTGGGCAAGAAGATGAAATTATTAAAAATGGTGGAAATACTAAATGTTTTTGCCTTGGAATACCAATTAAATATACTCATTCTACAACGCAAGTGGCAAAAATTGATGATATAAATTCCTTAATTTATGTGGTGTCTGCATTAATTGATGAAGTGTCGAAGGAGAAAATATAATGAATAGAGAAGAGTTTTGTCAAAAAAATAGTAATTTTAATTATTCAAGTGAAAGTATAAATGAATTAATTAATAAGGATGGGGTATTTAAAAAAGTTTGCAGAGATAATATCGGCAACATATATTTATATCCTGACATCTCAAAGGAAAATAATGAAATTAAAACCCTCGTTTTGATTGATATAGGAGTAAGAGCTGTTATTGTAAAGGGAATTAATAGCAGTGAAGATAATAAAATTGATGTTGATATTGAGTTTGTTGGTGTTGATAAAGAAGAAATATTTATCGATTCGTTTGTAGTTAAAG
>JAZNCG010000145.1:0-9072 GCA_045587405.1 Ructibacterium sp.
TGAAAATGCTCGAACGAGAATTTTAGAAAATAATCCCATACATACAGATATGCTGTGGGCGACAAAAAAGGCCAAACTTTGTTATATAGTAAATGTTGTATTAAATACTGAAAAAGAGGTTATTTATGCAGTAGCGGGAGATTTGGAAGAGGCTCATAAAAAGGGCACGGATTTTTTGTATTCTCTTTGTGGCGCAAAGGCAATTCCGTCGGATGTAGTAATTTCTACAAATGTCGGTTATCCTCTTAACCAGAATGTTTATCAGGCAGTTAAAGGTATGACGGCGGCAGAAGCAACTGTGAAAAAAGGCGGCGTAATCATTATGCTTGCAAAGTCTAATGACGGCACAGGAGGAGACCATTTTTATCATCAGCTTGCAGATGAAGAGGATATAAATAAAAATATGGAACTTTTCTTGAGTCGTAAGCGCAACGAAACTGTTTCAGACCAATGGCAATCCCAGATTTTGGTCAGAATTTTAATGAAAGCAAGTGTAATTTATATTTCGGATATGGAAGATGAACTCATAGAAAAAATGCATATGATACCTGCAAAAAATATTGATGAGGCAGTTTTAAAGGCTAAGGAAATTTTGAAAAATGAAAAACCGTCAGTTGTTGCAATCCCTGATGGTATTGCTGTTATGGTGACTGAATAAAGCTAGTGTGAGATTTTAACATAGGGAGAATATTTATTAGATGAGGGGATAAAGTATGTTAGATATAATAGTTTCAAAGACGAATGATGTTTTGTACACATATATTTTGGTAATTCTTTTAGTTTTAGGTGGTTTGTATTTTACAATAAAAAGTAGATTTGTTCAATTTAGATTGTTCAAGGAACAGATTCACGCGGTTATGGAAAAGCCATCTGATGGGAAAAATGTTTCTTCTTTTCAGGCGTTAATGGTATCTACTGCGTCAAGAGTTGGTACCGGAAATATTATAGGTGTATCAACAGCTCTTTGTTTAGGTGGTTTCGGTTCGGTATTTTGGATGTGGGTTATTGCTATAATTGGTTCTGCATCTGCATTTGTTGAAAGTACCTTGGCGCAGATTTACAAAAAGCGTGGAAATGGTGAAAGTTATGGAGGACCTGCTTACTATATAGAAGGGGCTTTGAAAAACAGAACCCTTGCAATTGTATTTTCTGTTTTGTTGATTTTAACTTATGGCTTTGGTTTTAATATGCTTGCCTCATTTAACCTTCAATCAACATTTTCTGCGTACAACTTTTATAATCCTCAGGTTACACCGTGGATTATTGGTGTTTTTACAGCGATAATTGTAGCATATTGTCTTTTGGGCGGTGGTACTCGTATTGTCAAGGCTACAGAATTTTTGGTACCTATAATGGGAATTATTTATGTTGTAGTTGCTGTTGTAATTGTTTGTATAAATATAACTTCATTACCAAGTATTTTAAAAGAAATTTTTTCAAATGCATTCGATTTTAAGGCTATATTTGGCGGATTTAGCGGTTCTTGCGTTATGCTTGGGGTGAAACGCGGCTTGTTCAGTAACGAAGCGGGTGTTGGTTCTGCACCTAATGCATCTGCATCTGCAGATGTTGCACACCCTGTTAAGCAAGGCTTGGTTCAGATTCTATCCGTTTTTATTGATACAATTTTAATATGCAGTGCTTCTGCTTTTATGTGTATGGCATCAGGAGTTCAACCATCAGCAGAGATTTCTGGGGCAGAATATGTACAGCTGGCACTTAAGACAACCTTGGGGGATTTTGGGCCTGTGTTTATAACAGTTGCGATGATGTTGTTTTCATTTACAACATTACTTGGGAATTTATATTATGTAGACAGATGCATTTTCTATATACTAAAAAAAGAGCCAAGCAAGAATGTTCAAAAAATTATAAATATTATTTCGGCGTTGGTAATCTGTGTCGGAGCGGGATTGAGTGCAGATTTGCTGTGGAATATAGCTGATATAACCATGGGGGCTATGACGCTTATAAATATGCCTGTTATATTACTGCTCAGCAAATACGCATTCCGTGCTTTAAATGATTATGAAAAACAGAAAAAGGCAGGAAAAAGCCCTATTTTTAAAGCTGAAAACATAAAACTGCCTGATAGAGTGGATTATTGGCAATAGTTTAAAAGGATTATTCCTTTTTCCAAATGAATCTGTAGAAATGTGGTATATAGAGTTGTTTTAGCCATAAATAAGAGGTACACATTTCTATTACATTTGCAACTGCGTTAAGATGTTCGTTTGTTATTAAGTTCATATTTGCAAGGTGTTTTTCTAAAATGCCTTGCTTTTTTTATCGGGGGAATTTGTGATATTTTCTTTTATTATGAGAAGGCCATCTTTGGTAACAACTATAAAAGAAAAATACCTTAACCGATTTTAACGGATAAGGTGTTTTTGGGGATTTGTCGAAAATTGTTTGCTAAAATATGTTATAAAATTTATTTTAGTATTGAATTTAACATAATACGACATACGCTTTTGGTATAATTATTTTGGCGCTCGTAGTGCGTATTAAATTTAAGTTTGCATGACAAAAGGAGAGAGAGGTTATGGTTAAGTATTTTATGAGTGTGGAAGGAGAGGATTTGTGGAGGAAAAGTGGTGAATACTTATATGGAATAAGTGCTTACAAAGAGATTGAGGGGGTAATTTGCGTTATTAAAAGTGTATCGAGGGTATCCAATGAGGTTAATAGAGTCAAAGAGGTTGTTGATAAGCTTAATCGAAATGATGTGGACCCTGTTCATTTAGAAGAAATAATAGAGGATGAAATGTGTTTTGGAAAATAAAAATATGGGAGCGTATACTACGCTCCCATAAATTTTAGCTAATTTATTAAATTATCTTTGAACTCGACCACTGCCATCTCCGCCTACGAGATTTTCAACATCAGCACGAGAAACAAGGTTAAAGTCACCGGGGATAGTATGCTTAAGAGCAGATGCGGCAACACCAAACTCTAAAGCTTCTTTGAAGTCTTTTCCATCAAGGAAACCGCAGATTGTTCCGCCTGCGAAAGAGTCGCCACCACCAACACGGTCAACAATAGGATGAACATGATATTCTTTAGAGTGGTAGAATTCCTTTGTATCTCTTGAGTAGATGCAAGCAGACCAACCATTGTCAGAAGCACTATGACTTACGCGAAGAGAACTGATAACATATTCGAAGTTGAATTTTTCAACCATTTGCTTAAATATATCTTCATAGCCTGCAAGCTTCAAATCGCCGCTGGTTACATCTGTTTCGCCAGGCTTAAAGCCAAGAACCTTTTCGGCATCCTCTTCGTTGCCGATACAAACATCAACATATTGCATAAGGTTTGTCATAATTTTCTGAGCTTTTTCACTGCTCCAAAGTTTTTTTCTGAAGTTAAGGTCAACAGAAACCTTAACACCCTTTGCTTTAGCGGCTTTAAGAGCAATTTCTGTCAATTCAGCAGCTGCGTCAGAAACAGCAGGGGTAATACCTGTGAAGTGGAACCAATCAGCGCCATCGAAGATTGCATCAAAATCAAAATCATCAGCTGTTGCAGTAGAGATAGATGAATGAGCTCTGTCGTAAACAACATTAGAGGCACGCATAGCACTACCTGTTTCAAGGAAGTATATGCCAAGACGTTCGCCACCTTTTGCGATAAATTTTGTGTCTACATTCATTTTGCGAAGAGCAGCAACAGCACATTCGCCGATAGGATTTTCAGGAACTTTTGTAACGAAAGATGCATCGTGGCCATAATTTGCTAAAGAAACAGCAACATTTGCTTCGCCACCGCCGTAACATACATCAAATTCATCTGCCTGAATAAATTTTTCATTTCCGGGTGTTGATAATCTGAGCATAATCTCACCCATTGTAATAACTTTTGCCATTTTGGTTATCTCCTTAGTTTAATTATAATTTGGTAAAGCTCATCGTAAATTACTGACCACGAGCTTCTTTAATCTTCTTGATAAATTCTTTAGCTGTAGCTGTGATTGCGGCATAGTCACCTGTTTTAGCGCCCTTCGTTAAAGAAGAACCTGCGCCAACAGCAACAGCCCCCGCTTTAATCCATTGGTCAACATTACTTACATCAACACCGCCTGTAGGCATCATCTTAGCATGTGGCAAAGGACCCTTAATATCCTTGATGATTGCAGGGCCAAATAAGTCGGCAGGGAAAATTTTAACAATATCAACGCCTGCTTCCATAGCTGTTAAAACCTCTGTAATTGTCATACAGCCTGGCATATAGGGTATACGATATCTGTTACAAAGTTTTGCAGCCTCTAAATTAAAGCCCGGGCTTACAACATAATTTGCGCCTGATAAAATAGCCTGACGAGCAGTTTCGCTATCCAAAACAGTACCTGCACCCAAGAGCATTTCGCCGTTGTTATACTTATTAGCTAATGCTTCAATAACTTTGTGTGCACCGGGAACTGTAAATGTCAATTCAATAGAAGGACAACCACCTTCCAAACATGCATCACTGATTCTGATTGCTTCTTCGGCAGAGTTTGCTCGAACAACGGCAACTAAACCTGCCTCGGTCATTTTGGTAAGAACTTTTTCTTTTTCCATTTCAAAAACCCTTTCTCTTATATGTGTTTATAGTGTTTTTAATTGATCACAACTAAACGCAATATACATTATACAACAATTTAAAAACTAAATCAATAGTATTTTTGCTAATTTACTAAAAGAATATTTCTTCTTTTTATTAATTCACTATAAATTGCGTATAAAATGACTTATATTAAGGAAAAATTGCTTAATTTAAGTTTTGCGCGTATATGTTGCCATCAATATATGGCATTTTTATACTATGTAGGTGTGGTGTAAATAACATAAAGACATAAAAAATGCTTTATTTTGCAAGAGAAAAAGGCGTAAAAATTGTTTATTATTACAAAAATCAGATAATAGTTGAGTTTTTGACAAATTATCCTTGCAAAATTATTATATATAAGGTAAAATATAAGCTTAGTATTTTTAAGCTATAAATTTAAGATTATAATTTCTTTGTTGATTAGGGAATTTAATAAATGTTACAGGGAGGTATTTTGATGAGTGAAATAAAAAGAATTGGTGTTATGACTGCAGGAGGGGATTGTCCCGGATTGAACGCAGTTATTCGTGCGGTTGTTAAAACTGCTACATTAAAGTATGGTTTGGAGGTTGTTGGTATTAAGCATGGATACCGTGGTTTGTACCTTGGCGGAGATGAATTTGTTAATTTAACTCTTGACAATGTTTCAGGCATTATAACAAAGGGTGGTACAATCCTTTATAGCTCAAACAAAGACAATCTTTTCGATTATGATTATATAGACGAAAACGGAAATCAGTGCCATGGAGATTGTTCTGATGTTGCTGTTGAAAAATTGAAAGAAGCGGGAATTGACGCTTTGATTGTAATTGGTGGAGATGGAACCTTAACAAGTGGTCGCGACTTTGCTCGTAAAGGGGTTAAAGTTATCGGTGTTCCTAAGACAATAGATAACGACTTGTCAGCAACAGATACAACATTTGGCTTTGATACCGCTGTTGCAACTGCAACAGATGCTATTGATAGGCTTCGTACAACAGCAGAATCTCATAACAGAATTATTGTTGTTGAGGCTATGGGTCGTTATGCAGGTTTTATTGCTATTGCATCTGCAATAGCAGGTGGATGCGATGCTGTTTTGATTCCTGAAATTCCTTATGATATCAATAAGGTTGCAGATGCAATCAAGAAGAACATTGCAAGAGGTAAGAAGTTTGCGTTGGTTGCTGTTGCAGAGGGTGCAAAGCCTCTTGGCGGAGAAGTTGTTGTTTCTAAGGTTGTAGAGGATAGTCCTGACCCAATTCGTCTTGGCGGAATTGGCGAAGTTGTATCTGAGCAGCTAGAGCGTTTGGTTGGTTTGGAGAGCCGTGCAACAATTTTGGGTCATGTTCAAAGAGGTGGTGTTCCAACCGCTAATGACCGTATATTATCTACTCGTTATGGTTCATATGCTGTCGATTTATTGATGGAAGGCAAGTTTGGTAACATGGTAGCTCTTAGGGGTGCAGAGCTTGGCTATGAATCTTTAGAAAATGTTATCGGAAAAAACAAAGCTGTTGAAAGAGATAGCTACTGGGTAAAGACAGCTCGTTCGATTGACCTTTGCCTTGGTGATTAAATTTAAACTTATTTAAAATAATTTTAAAAAAGTACTTGCAATTTGAAATTTGTTGTGGTATAATAGTTCACGCTTGTTATTGATAAGGGGTTCAAGCTTGAAATTTGTAAATGATTTATGATATATATCGAAAGAGGTGAAACACAATGAAACAGGGTATTCATCCCGATTATAAGGAAACAACAATTAAATGTGCTTGTGGTAATGTAATTGAAACAGGTTCTACAAAGGAAGATATTCGTATTGAAATTTGTTCTGCTTGTCATCCTTTCTATACCGGTAAGCAGAAACTTGTTGATACTGGCGGTAGAGTTGATAAGTTCAGAAAGCGTTATGGCTTGGACAAATAATTGTTTTATAAGAGTAAAAATGTCGATGTGTTTCTCACATCGACATTTTTTTAGATAGTCAAGTGGGTTTTCTGATATCAATCCAAACCCAAGATATATAGGCTTGGAGTTTACAGATTAATTTAAAGAAAATACGATAGATTTAATTTTAATGGTGAAAGGAAGAAAATCTTTTATGAAAACTTTAATAGTAATAGATATGCAGAACGATTTTATTGATGGAAGTCTTGGTTCTAAGGAAGCAGTTGCAATTATAGATAAGGTAAGAGATAAAATTGAAAAATACAAAGCTAATGGTGAGCGGATTATTTTCACAAGGGATACTCATATGCCAAATTATCTTGAAACAAACGAGGGTAAAAATCTTCCTGTTGAGCATTGTATAAAGGATACATTTGGCTGGGAAATAAGAAAGGAACTTCAGGTAGAAGATGCCCTTGTTATTGATAAGCCTACTTTTGGTTATGTTAATTGGGGTGAAATGAATTTTGATGAAATAGAAATTATTGGACTTTGTACAGATATATGCGTTGTATCCAATGCTATTATATTAAAGTCTAATTTCCCCGAGATAAAAATCACTGTGGACAGCTCTTGCTGTGCAGGAGTGACACCTGAATCTCATCAAAGTGCGTTAGATACAATGCGAATGTGTCAAATAGAAGTTAATTAAGTTTTTTTGTAAAAAAGAAAAAAAGTGACTTAGCCACGGAATTTATGCCATAAATTGATATAATTATAATTAATACTTTGTTTACAAGGAGCGGAGGATAAAATGCAATATATAATTACATTTTTAGAAGGGTTCATTTCATTTATATCACCATGTATGTTGCCAATGTTGCCTATATATATTTCATATTTTGCGGGAGATAGCGGTAAGAAATATAAAACAGTGGTCAGGGCGATAAGCTTTGTTTTTGGATTTACGATTGTTTTTACTCTGCTTGGACTCTTTGCGGGAAGTATAGGAATGATTTTGAAAGAGTATCAAAAAATAGTTAATATAATAAGTGGTATTATTGTGATATTTTTCGGGCTTTCGTATTTAGATATTATAAAAATAGAGATTTTTAAAGGAATGGGAAATTTCTATAAAATAAGTGGTATATTTTCTGCATTTGTCTTTGGTGTGATATACTCAATTAGCTTAACGCCTTGCGTCGGAGCATTTTTAGGTTCGGCGCTAATGCTTGCTTCGTCTGTGGGTGGGGCGGTAAAGGGTACGCTTTTGTTATTGATGTACTCTCTTGGACTTGGCATTCCTTTTGTTATATCCGCAGTGTTGATTAATAAATTTACAGTTGCTGTCGGCTTTATAAAAAGGCATTATAAAATAATTAATATTGCAAGTGGAATATTTTTGATTGTTGTGGGAATTTTGATAATGTTTGGAATATTGAATTATCTGTTAAACTTGTTTTCGTGAGGTGAAAAGATGAATAAGGTTATAAAGTATATTATTTTTACAATTGTTTTTGCAGGGATTATTGCTTTAGCGGTTTGGGGATATAATTATCTGAGTGCAAACTATACAGAAAGCGAAGATAATGAGGAAGAAAAAATATCGCAAACGCAAAAAGCAACAGAGAAAAAGCTACAGAAAGCTCCGGATTTTCGGGTTTTAAATGATGACGGGGAAACAGTTACTTTAAAAGAACATATTGGAAAACCTATTGTTTTGAATTTTTGGGCTACATGGTGCGGACCCTGTAAAATGGAAATGCCTGCAATAGATAAATTATATAAGGAATATAAGGATGAAGTTGGGTTTATAATGGTGAACCAAACAGATGGGCGTAGAGAAACAAAAGAAAAAGTTGATAAATTTATAAATGAAAACGGATACAGTTTTCCTGTATATTATGATACAGAATTTGAAGCATCCTATGTTTATGGAGTAAGCAGTATACCAACAAGCTTGTTTATTAATGCTGAGGGTGAAATTGTAGACTATCATATTGGCGCGATGAGCGAAGAAATTTTAAGAAAATATATCAATAAGATATTATAAGAGGCGATAAATATGAGTATTTTAAATTTGTTTAAAAAATCGGATATCGATTTTATGTTATAATAAAAGGAGGAGAAAAAAATCTCAAAAAACTTTTCCTTGCGGAACGGAAAAATAATTGTATAAGATTTGCAGACGGCTTGTTTTAGTAATTTCTAACGAGTAGAGGCATCGTTTAATGATGATGATGCGTGTGAGTGTGTTTTATATTATGCTTATGATTTAGTGTGTTACAATGAGAGTCTTCGCATATTTCGTCTGTGGATTCACATTCAATTGTTATATGTGTTATTCCATGCTCGTATAATTCCGCTTTTACCTTTTTCTTAATAACACTTGTATCTATATCTGTTACAACATGAAGCGTTGCGGCGTTGTTAAAACCGTCCATACTCCATATGTGCAGATGGTGAATGTCTGAAACTCCATCAAGAGATAATAAATGCTTCTTGATGGAGTTTATTGATATACCATCAGGGGTCTTTTCGAGAAAAATATTCAATACGGATTTTAATGATTTAGACGAATTGATTAAAATAAATATTGCAAGAGCAATCGAA
>JAZNCG010000146.1:0-8519 GCA_045587405.1 Ructibacterium sp.
TATGGGACTTGAATTGTTTGTTAAAACGGTTATGGAAAAAAGCGGTATAATAGCCGACCTGAATAAGGAAAAAACTGTAGAAAATCAAACCAGACTCGAAAACCTTGACGAATTTATTTCTATGGTTCAGGAGGCTGTTAAAAACGACTCCTCTATAACATTAGGTCAACTCCTTGAAGATATTTCTCTTATTTCTGATATAGATAATTATGATGAAGCTCAGGATACCGTTACGCTTATGACTCTACATAGTGCCAAAGGTTTGGAATTTCCAAATGTATTTCTTATGGGTATGGAGGAAGGTGTTTTCCCTGGTATGCGTTCCATAGGAGATGATGATGAAATTCAAGAGGAAAGACGACTTTGCTATGTTGGTATAACCCGAGCCAAAGAGCGACTTTTTATCAGCCGAGCTAAAACAAGAACTTTGTTTGGTGCTACCAAATATAATTTACCTTCCAGGTTTTTGGATGAAATTCCTGTTGAAC
Source organism: Ructibacterium sp. (assembly GCA_045587405.1). GTDB lineage: Bacteria > Bacillota > Clostridia > Monoglobales > Monoglobaceae > Ructibacterium. Next base: position 489 of record JAZNCG010000146.1, read on the forward strand.
TCATAGATGAAATTGTCGAGGAACCAAAAAGATATGAAGGATATGGAAACTTTGCAGGAATTAATATGGAACAACACTCTGTCGGGTTTGGAAAGAGTCAGCTTTTGGATAATCAAACCACATCTAAAACTGTTGAAACAAAAATGGGTGAATTTTCTGTTGGTGATAGAGTTAATCACAAAAAATTTGGTGAAGGTGTAATTTTAGATGCTCAAAAAATGGGTGCCGATACACTTCTTCGTATATCATTCCCTGTGGGAGAAAAACGACTTTTGGCAGCTTATGCTCCAATTGAAAAAATATAGTTTTTCTAATTTTAGGGCAAAGAATGGAGATTTTATATGTACAATAATTTAGCAGAAGTTTATGACTATTTTCAGGATATAGACTACCAAAGCTTTATATCTTACTATGAGAAAATTTTTCAAAAGTTCTCTATCTCTCCAAAATTAATTTTGGACTTAGGCTGCGGGACAGGAAATATAACCATTCCTATGGCAGAGCAAGGATATGATATGATAGGACTTGATTGTTCTGTTGAAATGCTTGAAATTGCGGCTAAAAAGGCACGAGAACAAGGCAAAGATATTCTCTTTCTAAACCAAGATATGTCGGATTTTGAATTATATGGAACAGTTGATGCTATGATTTGTGCATTAGACGGAGTTAATTATCTTACAGAGGATGGACAATTGAAAGATATGTTAAGTTTACTGCACTTTTACCTTAACCCCGGAGGGTTGTTAATCTTTGATATAAACACCGTCTATAAATTCAAGAACATCCTTGACAAAAATACCTTTGTCTACGACGGAGAAGATTCGTATTGTGTGTGGAGTAACGAATATGACGAAGAGGGAAAAATTTGTTATTTTGATTTAAATATATTTAAGAAAAATAATGACCAAACATATATTCGGCAAGACGAATTTCAGCAAGAACGCGCTTATGAGGTTGAAGAAGTGCTGGAAATTGTTAAAGAATGCAATTTAGAATGTGTTGGTGTTTATGACAATTTAAGTTTTAGTGACGCAAATGAAAAATCAGAACGGATATTTTTTGTTATCCGTAGAAAGGTGTGATTTAAATGAGTAAAAAAATTATGGAGAATGGCACAAAGAGGACCAGAAAGTTTTTTGGAGAATTTAAAGAATTTGCTATGCGTGGCAATGTATGGGATTTAGCTGTCGGTGTTATTATTGGTGGTGCTTTTCAAAAAATAGTGTCTTCATTGGTTGGAGATGTTGTTTCTCCGCTTTTAGGGCTTTTAGGCAATTCGGATTTCAGCGCTTATTCTCTTAAAATTGGAGAGGTTGAAGTTAAGTACGGAGCATTTTTAACAACTATTATTGATTTTATTATAATGGCGCTTGTAATATTCCTTATGATAAAAGCTATAAACAAACTTTCTCGACTTGGCAAAAAAGAAGAAGAGGAAAAATCTCCTGCAACTAAAAAATGTCCATTTTGTTGTAGCGAAATTTCTATTTATGCAACAAGGTGTCCTCACTGTACTTCAGAATTAGAATAACAAAATGGTAATCAAGTGGAAGATAGAAATTAGCCGCTGACATTGCCTCTACTACGCGTACCATTCGTTACACAGCGGTTTAAATCATATTTTAGTACATATTTTTAGATAGAGGTTTGTTAAAAATAGCGGATATTCTCCATAAGATAAAGAAAGGGCGATAAAAAACCGACCTCCCAATCGTTAGATTTTTTGGTCTAACTTCTGGGAGGTCGTTTCATGTTCCTACGCTTCAATTTGCATTAACATTAATTCGTCGAAAAGGCGACAAATATCCTAATCTACTAATTTTTCATACATTTCTGCGTATTTTTTTGCAGAGGCATTCCAGGAAAAATCTGTATCCATAGCGCGCTTTGTCAATGGAAACCACACATCTTTGTTGCTGAAATAATTCAATGCAAGTTTGATGGTGTGTACCATATCATGAGAGGAATATGGCGCAAAACTGAAACCATTTCCCTCGTCTGTATACTCATTATAGGGAGATATGCTGTCTTTAAGACCTCCCGTTTCCCGAACTATGGGGACGGAGCCATATGCCATAGCAATCATCTGCCCAAGTCCGCAAGGCTCGAAAAGTGATGGCATAAGGAACAAATCTGACGCGGAATATATTTTATGGGCCAGCTCATTACTGAACATTATGTTTGCAGAAAATTTCTGAGGATTATTCCAAGCGATTTGCTTAAAAGCTTCTTCGTATCTTGCATCGCCTGTTCCCAGAAGAACAATCTGTATGTCTAAAGCCATAAGCTCATTCATAGCCTCGGCAATAATATCAAAGCCTTTTTGATTAACTAATCTGGATACAATTCCTATCATAGCTTTTTCTCCGTCAACGGGCAAGCCCAATTGTTCCTGAAGCTTTATCTTATTAATTTTCTTTTTTGTTGCAAGGGTTTTGCTGTCGTATTTTTCAAAGATATATTTATCGGTTTTGGGGTTATATTCTTTGTAGTCAATTCCGTTTATAATTCCATAAAGCTCGTTACCTCTTGCAGATAACAACCCGTCTAATTTTTCTCCGCCCAAAGGAGTTTTTATTTCTTCGGCGTAGGTAGGACTAACGGTTGTTACATAGTCGGAATAAACGATGCCACCTTTAAGGAGATTTGCACATCCGTGGAACTCCAACTTGTCGTTCGTAAAATAGCTTTCGTCAAGAGAGAAGAAGTCCGCAACAATATCCATAGAATATAAGCCCTGATACCTTAAGTTGTGAATAGTAAATACAGTCTTTATACCTTGATAGAAAGAGTCTTTTATAAAATGAGCATTCAGCAAAACGGGAATCATACCTGTTTGCCAATCGTGACAATGGATTATATCGGGCTTAAAATCCAGATGTCTGAGAATTTCAAGACAAGCCTTATCAAAAAATGAAAAACGCTCTAAATCATTCCATTTATAAAGATAAGGGTCACCAAAATAATATTCATTATCAATAAAATAATACGAAACGCCGTCTTTGACAAGTTCAAAAACGCCACAATATTTTCTGCGCCAGCCAAGAGGAATATATATGAAAAACTTAAACTCCATTTGCTGGGTGTATTCCACAGGAATACATCCATATTTAGGCATAATAACCCGAACATCGTTGCCTAAATCTTGTATAGCTTGCGGCAAGGCGCCCAGAACATCTCCTAATCCGCCTGTTTTGGCAAAGGGAGCTACCTCTGATGAACACATTAGAATTTTACTCAACTAAACCACACCTTTCAAGAGATATTTCTTTTGCAGAACTAAATTACAGTGCTTTTGCCTATAATCATAGGATAGGTGTCCTGACCAATTAGCTTTTTGCCTTTTCTTAAAACAACTTCCTTATCAAATATAACATTTGCCATCATACAGTTTTCCATAATTTCTGCACCCTGCATAATGATACAGTTTTCCACGGAAGCACCTTTTGCAATATGAACTCCACGGAATAAAATACAATTTTTAACAGTACCCTCTATGCTGCATCCGTCTGCAATAATAGAGTTTGAAACCTCGGCGTGTTTGCTATACTTTGTAGGCACGCTGTCTTTGACCTTAGTGTATATTGGCCTGTCAGTTTTAAGACCGAATATTTCTTCTCGCACCTGTTTGTTAAGGAGTTGAAGGTTAGCATCAAAGAAAGATTTAATATCATCTATTTTTAGTTGATAACCTGAGTATTCGTAGGCAAATATCTTTAGCTTTTTAATATTTGCAAGGAATATATCCTTTGAAATATAGTGCTTATCGTGGGCTACAGCATCATCTACCAATTCTGTCAGCATATCCTTACGGATAATAAATATGTGCATATATGAATTATTAGACTTTTGCTTGGTGGGATATACTTGAATATCAGTTACCTGAGAAGAGTTGGAAATATCTAAAAGAATATTCCGTTTCAATTCAGATTCGGATAAATTTTCTACCTGACTATAAACCATAGTTATATCTGCATCTTTTTCTATATGAAAATTCAAGGCATCTTCAAAATCTATGTTGCATATTGTGTTACAGTCTGCAATGGCAACATATTCCTGAGAGCTTCGCTTAATATAGTTATGAACTCCGTTTATTATATCAATTCCACCATAAATCTGGCTGTTGTCAAGAGAGGGAAGAATGAACAAACCGTCATTTTTTCTATCCATATCCCAAGCTTTACCTGTGCCTAAATGGTCCAAAAGAGAACGATAGTTACTTGGCGTTGCAACTCCTATATTTGTAACCGAGGAATTTACCAGATTAGACATCATAAAATCAATTATTCTGTATCTTCCGCCAAAGGGAACTGCAGCAAGAGAACGATGAGCAGTTAGTTCACCCATTCCGGCTTCCGGATTTTCCGTAAAAATTAAACCTAACATATCATTCTTCATTCTTCATTCCCTCACTTTCCAAAACATTTTCAGTAACCATGGAATTTACAGCAATTTTAATATTATTTCCAATTTCTGTATCAGGTCCTATTAAGGTTATTTTATCGGTACAGATTTTTTTATTTACCCAATCTGTTATTGCAGATTTGTCCACGGAACCAATAATAGAGTTTTCTCCAATCTGCGCGCTTGTACCTATAATCGCCTTATGAATAACAGCGTTTTTGCCCACATAAACCCCGGGCATAAGGATTGAATCTTCAACTCTTGCACCCTCTTCAATGGTTACTCCCTCAAAGATAATAGAATGGTCTATTTCCCCGTATATTCCACAACCCTCGGTAATATAACAATTCTTGAGTTTAGCCTCAGGCGAGATATAGTGAGGAGGCTTAATTGGGTTTTTACTGTATATTTTCCAACTACTGTCGTCTAAATCACAGCCGACATTGTCATCTAAAAGCTCCATATTTGCTTCCCAAAGACTCTGTATTGTTCCAACATCCTTCCAGTATCCGTCAAATCTATGAGCGGTCAGTTTAAGCCCATCATTCAGCATGGCGGGAATAACATTTTTGCCAAAGTCGTTATCGGAGTTTGGGTCAGCTTCGTCTGCGGTTAAATACTTCTTTAGTATATCCCAACTGAAACAGTATACGCCCATTGATGCCAGATTGTTTTTTGGTTTTTCGGGCTTTTCTTCAAATTCGATAATGTTCATATCATCGTCTGTATTCATAATGCCAAATCTGGAGGCTTCGTCCCAGGGGACTTCAATAACAGCTATGGTTGCATCAGCTTTGGATTTTTTGTGTTGCTTAACCATTTTGCTATAATCCATTTTATAAATATGGTCGCCTGAGAGGATAACAACATATTTGGGGTTGAACTGGGAAATAAAATTAAGGTTTTGGTATATTGCATTTGCGGTGCCCTTATACCATTCACCTTTTTCTGCCGATGTAAATGGCGGAAGAACATAAACCCCACCATTTGAACGGTCTAAATCCCAGGATTGCCCACTGGCGATATAGGTATTAAGCTCCAGCGGTTGATATTGGGTTAAAACTCCAACCGTGTCTATACCGGAGTGAGTACAGTTGCTCAATGGGAAATCTATAATTCTGTACTTCCCACCAAAAGGAACAGCCGGCTTTGCTACATTCTTTGTAAGTATGCCAAGGCGACTGCCCTGACCACCTGCTAAAATCATTGCTACACATTCTTTGGATTTCATTTTGAATTTCCTTTCTGCCGCTCTGACGGCAAAATGCAAAAGTCTTATTCCAGAGTATAATGATAAGACTTTATTAAGTTATAATTGTTTTAGTTTTCTTTCTGTGCGCTGACCTTTTTTCAGGCAAGGGCAGAGGCGAAAACTTAAGATACATTGATGTTAGCGGAGGAAGAGATACTTTAATGGAGTAAGGATAACCATCTGCGGATTTTTCTTTAGCCTTTATGCAATGGCTTCCCTTTCCGTTTCCGCCATATTTTTTGTCGTTAGAAGAGAAAACAACCTCGTATGTTCCATAATCGGGAACACCCACTATATATTTGCTTCTCTCTACAGGAGTGAAGTTTAAAATAACAGCGATTTTTTCGTGGGAATTTTCATTTATTCTCATAAATGAAAGAACACTGTTTTCCCTATCGTCGGGATTAAGCCATCTAAATCCGCGCCATGCCCCTTCTTCCCGTTCTATTTCATAGAAAGAAGGATGCTTAAGATAAAATTCATTTAAGTCGGCAGAAAATTTTTGTAGGCGACGATGACTCTCGTAGTCCTCTAATAACCAATCTAATTGCTCTGCAAAACGCCATTCTATAAACTGTCCGAATTCTCCACCCATAAAAAGCAACTTTTTACCAGGATGTGCGTACATATACGAAAAAAGAAGCTTAAGCTCTGCAAATTTTTCTTCATATGTTCCCCACATTTTGTCTATTAAAGAGCGTTTTCCGTGGACAACTTCATCGTGGGAAAGAGGAAGAATAAAGTTTTCTGTATGGGCGTACATCATAGAAAATGTAAGTTTTTGGTGATTTCCTTTTCTAAAAAGAGGGTCGCATTGCATATAATCAAGAATATCGTGCATCCAACCCATATTCCATTTAAAATTAAAACCCAGTCCGCCGTCTTTAACGGGCAGAGTAACTCCACCCCAAGCGGTTGATTCTTCGGCAATCATAAGTGCGTTTGGAAATCTTTCAAAAACAGCAATATTTAGTTTTTGCAAAAAGTCTATTGCTTCTAAATTTTCTTTTCCGCCATATTTGTTTGGAAGCCACTGGCCATCAGGACGGTTATAGTCGAGATAAAGCATACTGGAAACGGCATCAACTCTCAAGCCGTCCATATGATATTCTTCAAGCCAGAAAAGTGCATTGGAAATAAGAAATGAAAAAATTTCTTTCTTTGTCCAATCGAAGACCAAAGTTCCCCACTCCTTATGTTCCCCCCGCCTGGAATCAGGATGCTCAAAAAGATGAGTGCCGTCAAACATAGGAAGACCGTGGGCATCTTTTGGGAAATGGGCAGGAACCCAATCCATAATAACCCCGATGCCGTTTTGGTGAAGTGCATCGATTAGGAGTTTTAACTCGGTAGGCTTTCCAAATCTGCTGTTTGCAGAATAATACCCCGTAACCTGATATCCCCAGGAACCATCAAAGGGATATTCGCAGATTGGCATAAATTCCACATGAGTATACGACATTTTTTTCAGGTATGGAATAAGAATATCAATAAGTTCTGAGTAGGTATAATATTCTCCGTTTTCCTTTGTTTTCCAAGATGCAATATGCATCTCGTAAATATTCATAGGCTTGTTGTAAATGGAACTTTTGTCACGCTTGGAAATCCAGTTTTCGTCATTCCATGTATAGGATAAATCGGTTGTAACAGATGCATTGTCAGGGCGAACCTGAGAATAAAATGCAAATGGGTCGCATTTTAAGGCTATTTCTCCGTTGGGAGATTCAATGCTGAATTTGTAGTTTTGATTTGGGGTCATATCGGGGATAAAAAGCTCCCATATCCCAAAATTTGAATGTTTTTTCATTTTGCCCTTTTTTCTGTCCCAACCATTTGCATCACATACGACAGATACGGATTTGGCATTGGGAGCCCAAACGGAAAAGATATAACCTTCTTTTGCATTTGAATCCATATATTTATGTGCTCCTAACATTTTATAGCTTTCGTAGTTTGTGCCTTGGTTGAAGAAATACATAGAGATTTCGTCAATATAGACTTGATTTGTATAGATAGAACTAGTTTTTTTCCCCATTTGAGCACCTCGTTATTTTGACAGGAATTAAATTCACATATATTATATTTTACCATATAATGCCATTGATTTTAAAGATTAAATTTGCACAAATTATTGGATAAAAATTTGTGGTTTATATGATAAAGGACATACATAAATCATATGCATAGTAATTTAATTATATACAGGTGATATAGCAAAAATGATAATTTTGACAACAGAAAAACACAGGATTTTTAATAAAAATATAAAATTGATTTTAAAGGCAGAATTTACTATAATTTAAGAAAATTTATTTAAAACATTTTAAAGGATAATCAGTATTAAGCATTGAGCCTTTTTTCAATTACGATGTTTT
>JAZNCG010000147.1:0-5892 GCA_045587405.1 Ructibacterium sp.
TGGAAACGGCCGCCCTTCACACGCCCCGGTATAAACTTCAAGCTTTCCGATTCCGGATGCTTGCGGTACAGTTCCATACTCCTCCTTTCGCCTGTCGGAATGTAATGCGTTACATGTCCTGATGTGTCCAACAGGAAAGGATGTCCGGAAAGAACCAATGCATCCTTTTCATAATAAGCCAAATGATAGACGATATTCGGACCCACCGACTTGAAACGGAGGCTGTTTCCCTTCCTCTCCGTCCATGCTACGGGAGTCCAGCCTTGAGGGTCGAATACACACAGGTAGGCGAAGCGGTTTTTTGTTTCCTTGATTGCAGGAAGTACGATGTCCTTTACACCGATGAAGGGATAGTTGGCCGTCACATCCTCCATGAAGGGATTGCGGAAGAAGGAAGGTATCTGTTCTTTTCCGCAACGCATGGCCAACGAATGCGGATGGACGCTGTAACGGTTGCGATAGACCTTCGGTATCTTATGGGAAAAACGATTCAGATGTTCACCTGGATTATCCTCGCCACCGGAGAAATCATAGTAGCGACCATCGTTGTCGTACACCACATTGAAGGTGTGGCGGTTGTTGGTGTTCCCCCAATGGGGAACCGTCTCGATTCCTACGGGAATGCCCACCGAACGCATGGCGTAGACAGCAAGGTTGGCATAGTCCTCACAAAGGCCGAACTTGATGTTGATCAATGAACTCGGACGGATGGCGGAAGGACGGACGGTTTCAAGGGCAACATGGATGGGAAGCTCCTTCAAGCGGTTGTTGATCACGGCACACGCCTGTGCCGCCGTGCGTACCGTATCGGTCAGCAGGCTGTCGAATACGGGACGGTAGATGTCATGCCAGGATTCCAGTTCCTCGTCATAAAGACGGTAGGGCAATATCCATTCGCAGAACTCCTCCAAGGAAAGATGGCTGTTCCACGGACGCTTCCAGAGTTCGAAGGAACGGTCGATGTGACGGATGAGGTATTCTGCCGTAATATGTTTCAAATCTTGTTCCCGACGGATAGAAGCGTAAGTATTCTGCTTTTGGTTTCTGAAAGTGTTATAAATGGCAGGGATGTCATACTCTTTCTGACGGATACGGTACACCGAATCGATGAAATGGTGGAACCCGTCCACACGACCACCTACCGTAGCGTACCGACCACCGATGTTGGAGATAAGGAAAACGGCCGCTTCATGTTTCTGATTGTCGTCCTTATAATGGTGAAGTACCTTTTCTAATTCTGCACGATTGTTCCCTGCATATTCCAAAGATTGCAGCAAAAGATCGTTGGATGTACAAGATAACAATAATAAAATGTTTGTTAAAACGATCAAAAACTCTTTCATTTTCAAATCTATAATTATTTTGATTAAATCGTATGAAATAACATTCGTATCCATACAAAACATGAATATCACTTATTGATAAAACGCATATTAAAGGCTAATCGATAAATCACCCATCAAGAATATCAACAAATGACTCAGTAACAGCAAACCATGCCTATTTTAATCTCCAACAATTATGAGTGAGCAGTAGTGTTATTTAAGTCAAAAGACATCAATTTTATTACCTCATCTTCAACTAAACAATATCCTTTTTGCTCTTTTTCATCTATTACAAAACAAAGAATGCGCATTCCTGATTTCAACAACTTCACAGGATTTCCTGACCAATCTATAACTGCAATATTTCTATTTTTTCTATTATTTAAATCCTGCATCAACAAATATAGATAATCATCAGTTGCCACCACATCAATTGTTGCAAGGTCACACCCTTCCTTCATTTTCGTTCTAATTTGTTCAGTTGCGATATAATCATATTCATATTTTCCTAACTGCTTTCTAAAAGCAAGTTTAGGCTCAGCATTTTCTATAACATCAAAAATTTCCAAGACAAAATAAGAGCATGAAACCAACTTCAGTCTTTTTTCATTAACAGCAAAACGACATTGATGAAACATCGCTTTTACATGTTGAGGTATAGAATATTCTTCATTCCAAAAATTAGGATAATCACCAAATTCTTCAACATCCTGCAAATCAGAAATATCACTAAAAGCATATCTATTGTTCCAAAATCCTGAAAACACAATCTTATCATCTGGCAAAACAACAAAACAATCAGATTCACTTTTCACTACACCACAATTGAAAGGGGTTGTTTCAGGCAAAGATATATTATATAATGAGCGCAAAGGTCTACTAAGAATCCATAATTTGTCTTTCTGTAATTGGATTTCCAAAGGAGGAATTAATTCATTTGGACCATTTCCTTTTGATACTAATTTCCTCTCAACCTTATTAGAATTTAAATTATATACATGAATCAATGAATCTCCAAAATAATCATTTATAAACAATATACTATCTTTTTTCACCACCTGCATCGGATCTCCTAATATTTCAGGATATGTTATTTCTTTTAAACATAAATCCTGACAAATATCAAAGGAATACCCTATAGTATCATTTCTATCTGTACACTGTACAAAAAGGAAAGACAATATCATAAAATATATACTTTTCATATTTACCTAATCATCAAATTACAAAAATAAAGTATGTTTTCTTTCTTTTCAAAAGAAACGACGAAGAATTTTTAGTTACAAAATTCTCCGAATCGCCTTATCGATTTAACTATTGCAAAGTTATTTTAACCAACTAAATTGTATCATCTCCATTTCTATCATAATAGGTTACAGGCCCATATATTGGATCAATAATCCATGCACATAGATGTCTTCCTCCTGGACAATTAGTCGGTTGTATTTCATTTTGCGCCAATGCTTCCACATTGGCCAATGCCATATCCGACAATGATTCCGACTTTTGAACATTAAACACATTGATACCACTAATCAATGCAACCACAGCGACCAATATCGCTTTTACATATTTCTTATTCATAATTTCTTGCTTTTAAATTTATTATTAAATTCTTCATTTTACTCATCTTTTGTGAGAGAATCCCGTGAATTCAACCAATCACCGATTTGCCAAATCCAAAATAATGATTACTTTTGCAGTATCTGTTTTTTACCTCCTTTTTTAAGGAGAATGTTAGGGAGAGAAAAGAAAAATGGTTCGTCAAAACAAGGATTCTTTTCCTCCCGCTTTTATTCTCCTAAGTTAATACTATTATTTCATACAAACATTCGTTTCCATTTAATTTATTCCACTGTACCTACAATAGTCAGCTTCAATGGAGATTCCTCCACATTGCAATACACCCTCAAACTCTTATGGAAACGACCTTTGTCTTCTGCATGGTAAATCACTTTCAAGTCCAATGTTTCGCCCGGACAAACAGGCTCTTTTCCATATTCCGCTTTGCTACAGCCACAGGATGTAACCACATCATAAACCACCAATGGCTTGTTGCCCGTATTGATCAACCTGAATACATGTTCCCGCCTTTCATTCAGAGGAATGTTTCCAAAGTCCTTTTCCGATTGGTCCGTTGATACCGTTGTTACACTCTTGTCCGTTTCCTTCTTCTTACCCGTAATGATTTCCAAATACAAGTCCTTGATTTTCGGATTAAGCACCGGGCTACCGATGGCCACCACCTTGTTTTCCTTATCTAAAAGCAAAGTGTGGAAAGTCATGTCGGAGGGAAAACGGTTCAAACGATTCAAATAATCGTCTTCTTCGAAGCAGACGGGATAGGTAAAGTTATCCCTATGTAGATAAAAGCGAAGCTCTTTCAAATCTTTGGGATGAAAATAAAAGAGGAAAGATACACGACCACCTGTCAAGGAATCCACCTCCGCTATCATCTGTTTCCAATTGGAGAGCTGGAGCTTACAACTGGTACAGCCCTCTGAATCCGTATAGACCAAAATCTTATACTCCGCATCACAATAATTAAAATCTACCGTATCCTTGCCTTGCACCGTAAAGACGAAGTACTCCGGGAACTTGATTTCCTTTCCTATCCATTCATTTACCACACGAGTGAAACGCTCCCTTTCCGTTTCATGGCAAGATACGAAAAGAGAAAGACCGATTATCAAGAGCAAATACCGAAACAGCTTCATATCTTTACAAGATATATGTACCCCAATAAGTATCACCGTTCCCGGTTACAATTTCCACCAAATATACACCAGCAGCTGTAGAGGTCTGCAACACCCAATTATTAACCGTACTCCATTGCTCACCTGTAGTCTGATTGGTAACAAAAAGCTCGATTTCACCGAGGTTTTCAAGGATTGTCAGCTGTACTGTTCCATCTACATATACGCATGTAATAGGGATTAAGGTACGGGGATATTTATTGTCCTTCCCTGGATTCCCTTTTTGTAATGCCACATCTGTAGGCTTCTCTTCCTGTACATTGCTTTCCGTTGTTCCAGCGAAACTCTGCAACGAAAATATCAATGTCAATAGCATTAGAATCTTCTTCATATTCATTCTTTTTATGTTTTTCTGATATAAAATTAGGGAAGTTTTACAAGCTCACAAAACAAAAGGAGAATTAACGGCCTGACGCTAATGTAAAATAGTGTATTGTAAATCAATGAATTAGCATGTGCGTCAGGGCTTTTGATCTGACGCATATACTTAATTCATTGATTTATAGCTATTTAGGGATAAGCTATCAGGGGGAGGTAAATGTATTTTGCTGATTTACAGTTGTCTATGAAGTAACTGTGTAAATAATTCTTGATGTTTACAGGACAAAGAAGCAATTTTCCTCACTAAACGCCTCTTTCTTTGATAAATGGCGTCTTTCGATTCACCCATAATTCGGCCGATAGATGGGGCAGACATTCCTGCAAACATACAGCATACCCGAAGATAATCCGCTTCATCGGGTAATTCAACTTCCCGACGAAAATGTAACATTACATCGTCCAAATACAAGTTAACCAACTTTTCCAAAATGGTACTTTCATTTTTAACCGTAAAATAATGCAACTTTAATAAGCTGATTTTTTCACCCAATCGTTTTATTCTCAACTTATCATCGGGCCATTTGTCCTCATAAAGGAAAATAAAGTCGGCTATGTGTTCTAAATCATTCCTCAACAGTTCAATCTTTTGGAATGTCAGCTTCTTCTTTTCTTCGCTCAAAATATCCAATTCCGCACGAAGACAATCTACCGATTTCGCTTTGGTTTCACTATCCGATTCCAATTTCTGAACCAATGCCTGCATCTTGAAACGACTCTCTTCATTTTGTTTTATTTTCAGTTTCAATTCTTCAATGGAACCTTTACCCGATTCGATGTTCTGCACCAAACTTGAAATTTCCGCATGCGTTCTTTGCTCATTCTGTACGATTTCATTCTTCAATCTTGTTATGGTTAAATCGGCTTCCTTTTTGTCCTTATCCAATTGCTCCAACAAGATGGATATTCTATCGTTCTCTTCCTCCACCTGTTTTTTCTCGCTTTCCAAATGATGGATGGCCTTCAAGGATTTTTCCTTGTTCCTTTTCAATCGTTGGGAGAACACATAAACCGAAACGATCAGAAGCAACACCAAGAAAAGGAAGGAGAGCCGATTCTGACGCTTCTCCATCCGAAGACGATAAGCTTCAAACGCTACTTTTTCAGACAGATAATCTCGTTGAGCCGTTAAAACCGGCTGTTGCAATGCTTGGTGCGTCTCTTTATTCTGCAAAGAAACTCCTTTCAACAATTCCTGATAGGCTGTATTTCTGTCATTGGACAAATCCCGAACCTCCGAAGATGACAAATACAAACTAATGGAATCCGTGTTATTCATGGCGCGTTCCCAACCTTGCTTCAAAAAACTTTCAGCTTTTACCAAGTCGCCTTCCGATGCATACAAGGTTGCCAAGGTACCCATGAAGGATGAAGAGCCATAGTCTTCACCAACGGAAGGACTCATCTCCTTTTCATACAAGTCTCTTGCTTCC
>JAZNCG010000148.1:0-5272 GCA_045587405.1 Ructibacterium sp.
TGAAAGAATAAATAAAAAAAGCGATGAACCGCGTAATCTTCTTGAAAGACTTAAGATGGAAAAGAAGTCGTCTGTTAAAGGTGGTATTTACCACAAAATTCAAATAGAACTAACCTATAATTCAAATCATATTGAAGGCAGTACATTAACGCATGACCAGACAAGATATATTTTTGAAACTAATACTATTGGTGCAGAAAATGATGCTTTGAATGTTGACGATATTATAGAAACTGCAAATCATTTCAAGTGTATTGATATGATAATTGATAATTCAACCTATAAGCTCACAGAGAAATTTATAAAAGAATTGCATTTTACTTTAAAGTCCGGCACTTCCGATTCAAGAAAAGATTGGTTTAATGTGGGTGATTACAAGAAACTTCCGAATGAAGTTGGCGGAAAAGAAATTGCAACTCCTGAAATTGTGGCACAGAAAATTAAGGAGCTTTTGAAAGCTTATAATCAAAAGAATGAGCATACCTTAGAGGAAATCATTGATTTTCATTATCAATTCGAAGCTTTGCATCCTTTCCAAGATGGAAATGGTCGTGTTGGCAGGTTAATTATGTTTAAGGAGTGCTTAAAAAATAACATTGTACCATTTATCATTGATGATAGTCCTAAAATGTTCTATTACAGAGGCTTGTCCGAGTGGAACAATGAAAAAGGATTTTTGACCGATACTTGTTTATCTGCTCAGGATAAATTTAAAAAGTATTTGGAATATTTTAAAGTACCGTATGATTCATAATATGATCCGTTTTAATAAGATGGAGGTTTGTATATGAGTCTTGAATATGGCGACAAGTTGTTTGTATTCTATGACAATCATGAAATACCAAGTAATAAAAGATACTCTTATTTTGTAAATCATTTTAGTATTATCTCAAAATATCATCAAAAATTTAACCCCCGAAGTGAATTTATCGCCTCAGGGGTTATTTCAATATAAATCAAATTTTTAATCAACAATATTAATTGTCAATGCTAAACTCTGTGGAGGAATGCTCATTGTCATTTGTTCTGCATGAGTTCCTGAAATTTTCATTCCAACCGAAAGGTCATCTATTTTATAAATTCTCTTATCCTTACCCTTGGAAATCTGAGTATTTTCGTCAACAACAACTCTAATTGCGCCCTCTTCCTCCGCTTTTCCTATTGTAACCAAATTTTCTTCAATAGCTGTTATCTCGCCTTCAAATGCAAAGTTCGCAGCCTCTTCTACTTCTTCAAGGTTTTCAAATCTTATGAGCACTGCATTAGTCATAGGGGGAATGCTCGCCGTCATCTCAGGTGAATATTCTATCGCTAAGACAGAATCTTTCTTGATATCTTCAAATGCGCCACCAATAAATTTTGTACTATCATTAACCGCCACAACAACTTCACCATGATAGCTATCACTTACAATTAATGTTTTATTATCTTCCACCTGTGTTACAGTTACTATTGATGGATTGACAACATTATATGTCTTATCCTCATTCTCAACAAGATATCCATTAAGAATATCTGTTACAAAAGAAATCGGAACATAAGTAGTTGTGTCCTGATAAAGTATTGGAGCAGCTCCTAAGCTCTGGGGAGCGCGACGGGAGAATGCATATTCATCTTTGTTTATAGACATTGTAATAAACTGAGCACCTTTAATCAACTCTATAGACTGGCTTTCCTCTATCCAATTAACCTGAAAACCTAAACCCTCTGCAACCGTACGCAACGGTATCATTTTTATTCCGTTTACCTCTACAATTTCAACACCACTAACTGTTGCACCATTTATAACTGGTGCTGTAACTGTATCTTCCACAGAAGTCGCAGGTGCGTTTATATTTTCTGTTTCTGTAGCAAAAACAACTCCTGTCGAAAGCAACCCTACAGCCGCAATTGATGCAATAAATTTAACTGAATTCTTTTTCATATTTGTCCTCCTAAAATTTTCATTTTAAATTTGTTACACTTGTTTAGACGCAGGTGTTTAGAAAAAGTTCCATGCTTTATTTATTTTTTATTTTAAAAAAAACATCGCCATTTTATCAAGAAAACAGCGATGCTAATATTCATTCTTTTTCTCCACTAATTAAATGATGTCTAACGCTCATCTATCGGAGTATATGAAAGTCTTTTGGTGATATTTTTATAAGCAGGACGAATAATTCTATTACTTGTCATAACCTCTTCAATTCTATGAGCACACCAACCAACAATACGCGACATCGCAAATAATGGTGTGTACAGCTCTTGTGGTAAATCCATCATTTGATAAACAAATCCCGAATAAAAATCTACATTTGCACACATAACCTTATCTATGCCTTTTTCCTCAAAGAAAGCTTGAGGAGCAAGCCTTTGAACTAAATCATATAGAGCAAACTCTTTTTCATGGTTTGTTTCTTCTGAAAGTTCCTTTGCTTTAGCCTTAAGTATAGCAGTTCTTGGGTCAGACAAAGTATAGACAGCATGACCCATACCATAAATAAGGCCTTTCCCATCTCCTGCTTCTTTACGAATTATCTTTTTGAGATATTCCAACACTTCATCTTCGTCCTCCCAATTCTTAACATTGGCTTTTATCTCAGACATCATTGAAAGCATCTTATCGTTTGCGCCACCGTGCTTCGGTCCTTTCAAAGAACCAACCGCAGCAGAAATAGCAGAATATGTATCTGTACCCGTAGATGACAAAACATGAACCGAAAATGCTGAGTTGTTTCCTCCACCATGCTCTGCCTGAAGTATCAAGGATAAATCAAGAATCTCTGCTTCAAGAGGGGTATATTTATTATCCGGTCTTATCATATACAAAAAGTTTTCTGCTGCTGAAAGTTTAGGATTTTGATTATGTAACACCAAACTTTCGTTATCGAAATAATGCCGCTTACAGCTATACGCATTTGCAACCAATACCGGAAATCTTGCTATTAAATCCAAGCTTTGACGAAGTAAATTCGGCAAAGAAATATCATCAGGATTATCATCATACGAATATAGCGCCAAAACACTTCTGCCAAGCTTATTCATTATATTCTTACTTGGCGCTTTAAAAATCATATCCTCAGTAAACTCATAAGGCAGCTCTCTTCGACTAGATAAAAGCTTTGTAAAATTCTCTAAGGTTTCTCTGTTGGGTAAAAATCCAAACAACAATAAAAATGCTGCTTCTTCAAAACCATATCTCTTCTCCGCCTGACAATGACTGATAATGTCTTCAACATCTATACCACGATATCTGAGTTTACCTTCTACAGGAGATTTATTTCCCTCATCCATAACATATCCGTGAACTTCACCAATAGTTGTAAGTCCTGCTAAAACGCCGGTTCCATCAGCGTTTCTCAAACCCCTTTTTACATTATAATCACTATAATAGTGCGAAGGAATAGCGTTATGAGCTGAATTTTGTCCTTGCAAAAAAGTGATGTATTCTTGAATGTTCACATCAATTTCTTCATGTATTTCGTTAAAGTTATTATGCTTCATAAAAATCTCCTTTCATCATCTAAAACCATATAGTAGAAAATATATAATATATGAATCTATATTCATAAAAATTGAACTATATTTTACCATAAAATACATCTAAAGTCAATAGCACAAACTTTTACGCAAACAGAATTTAAAAAATATTTTTTCAAAACAGGGCTTGCAAGTATACAATTTTTACTGTATAATAAAATAGTTATTATTTAAAAAGGAGTAAATTATAATGGCAAATTGGGGTTTCGATAATGATAAATATTTACATATGCAATCAGAGCACATAATGGAGCGTATCTCCGCCTTTGGCGGAAAGCTTTATTTAGAATTTGGCGGAAAGCTCTTTGATGATTATCACGCCGCAAGGGTATTACCCGGCTTTCAGCCTGATAGCAAATTGCGTATGCTGCTCCAATTAAAAGACAATGTTGAAATCGTTATTGCTATTAACACCGCCGATATCGAAAAAAACAAACTGAGAGGCGACCTTGGTATTACATATGATTTAGATGTAATTCGCTTGATTGATTGTTTCCGAAATATTGGTTTATATGTAGGTAGCGTTGTTATGACTCAGTTTAATAGGCAACCCACAGCCGAAGCTTTTCAACGCCGTCTTGAAGCTTTAGGGATTAAAGTATACAGACACTATACAATAGAAGGCTATCCTTCTGCGATAACCAAAATTGTAAGTGATGAAGGATATGGAAAAAATGAATATATAGAAACCAGCCGTGAACTTATTATTGTTACCGCTCCCGGTCCGGGAAGTGGTAAAATGGCAACTTGTCTATCCCAGCTCTATCACGAACATAAAAGAGGCAGACAAGCCGGCTATGCTAAATTTGAAACATTCCCAATCTGGAATTTGCCTTTAAGACATCCTGTAAATTTAGCTTACGAGGCCGCTACAGCCGATTTAAACGATGTAAATATGATTGACCCATTCCATTTAGAAGCATATGGAGAAACAACTGTTAATTATAACAGAGATGTGGAAATTTTCCCTGTAGTTACGGCAATGCTTGAAAAAATCTTAGGTGCTTGCCCATATAAATCCCCAACAGATATGGGTGTTAATATGGCAGGAAATTGTATTGTTGATGACGACATTGTATCCGATGCTTCTCGTCAGGAAATACTCCGAAGGTATTATTCAGCTTTATGTGACCAGCGCAAAGGCATTGTTGACCAAGATGTTGTATATACCCTTGAATTATTAATGGAAAAGGCCCATGTTACAATAAATGACAGAAAGGTTATTGCCCCTGCTCTCCAAAAATCCGCATTAACAGGAGCACCTGCCGCTGCTATGGAATTGCATAATGGAACAATCATCACAGGTAAAACCTCAGATTTATTGGGAGCCTCTTCTGCTCTACTCCTTAACGCTCTTAAGACTTTAGCCGGTCTTGATGATTCTTTGCATTTGATTTCGCCAACTATAATAGAGCCAATACAGCATTTGAAAGTTGACCATTTAGGAAACAGAAACCCACGCCTTCATACAGATGAGGCCTTAATTGCACTTTCGATATGTGCAGCGACCGACCCTTCCGCAGAACTTGCCTTAGAGCAATTAGGCAAACTGAGAGATTGTGAGGTTCACTCCTCGGTTATCCTATCATCTGTTGACGAAAAAGTATTTATACGACTTGGCATTCATGTTACTTGTGAACCAAGTTATCAATCATAATATTAAACTTTCAGGGACACCTTTCGGTGTCCCTGCCGTATTTATAGAAATATTCAATTCTAAATTATAAACAAACATTGTGTTAGTTTTTTTATA
>JAZNCG010000149.1:0-5655 GCA_045587405.1 Ructibacterium sp.
CTCTTTTCATGGGTTCATCTCCTTTAACCGATAAAGCATACCACATTAATGAGAAAAAGTAAATAGCAATCCTATACAAAATTATATTATATATCAGAAAATGAAAAGTAAATATAAATGAAAGCTAAGATATAATAAATAAATTTAATGATTTATATCCTTTTTTCTTGACAAAGAAACAGATTGGTTTATAATTAAAATATATTAAAGAGAATGGAGTTTTTATATGAAAGTTGTTGCATCTGTTGAAGAGTTAATCGGGCGTACGCCCTTGCTACAATTAAATAGATTTTCACAAAAGGCAGGAATAAAAGCTAATCTTATCGCAAAACTTGAAATGTTCAACCCGGGCGGAAGTGCGAAAGACAGAATTGCACGACATATTATAGATGTTGCCGAAAAAAGCGGAAAGCTTAAAGCGGGCGGTGTTATAATTGAGCCTACCAGTGGGAATACAGGAATAGGGATTGCCTCTGTAGGGGCATCAAAGGGATATAGAGTTATTATAACTATGCCGGAAACTATGAGCGTAGAAAGAAGGCTCCTTATGGAAAGCTATGGAGCTGAGGTTATTTTAACCCAGGGTGCTCTTGGTATGAAAGGTGCAATCCAAAAGGCGGAAGAGCTTGCAAAGGAAATCCCCGACAGTATTATTGGGGGGCAGTTTGAAAATTTCGCAAACCCTGAGGCACACAGGCTTACCACAGGCCCTGAAATATGGGAAGATACAGATGGGCAGATAGATGTGTTTGTTGCAGGGGTTGGTACAGGCGGAACAATATCCGGAGCTGGAGAATATTTAAAGGCAAAAAATCCGAATCTTAAGATTATTGCAGTAGAGCCTATGTCTTCGGCTATTTTGTCCGGGAAAGATGCAGGTGTTCACAAGATACAAGGTATAGGAGCGGGATTTATTCCTCAAACTTTGAATACGGATATATATGATGAGGTTATTGCGGTTACAAATGATGATGCAATAGAAACCAAAAAGGCTTTAGCAAGGGCTGAGGGAGTTCTTGTTGGAATATCTTCCGGAGCGGCACTTTGGGCGGCGGCGGAGATAGGAAAGAGAAAAGAGTATGAAAGTGCCAATATAGTAGTTCTTTTTCCGGATACGGGGGAAAGATATTTGTCGGCAGGAATATAAAAGGAGAGAAATACTATGACAATAAAAAATGTAAAAATATTTAATGATAAATTTGAGTTTGAGGAAGGCGAGCTTTCCTTTGAAGATGGAATAATAACCAAGACTTCGTCTGCTGAGGAGATAGATGGAAAGGGATTAACCATAATCCCGGGACTTATCGACCTGCATTTCCATGGTTGCAATAACTATGAGTTTTGTGATGGTACAGCCGAGTCTTTTTTGGGAATTGCTCAGTATGAGGCAGAGCATGGCACAACAGCTATTGCGCCTGCATCTATAACCCAGTCCGAAGAGGTTTTGGGCAAAGCGTATAGTATTGCAAAAGAGTATAAAGACCAATGTGCAGCGATTTTTTGCGGAATAAATATGGAAGGACCTTTCTTTAACTATGAAAAGAAAGGCGGACAAAATGGGGATTTTATAAAAAATCCTGAGATTGAAATGTATGAGCGTTTACAAGATGTGTCCGGCAATATGATTAAGATTGTAGATGTTGCACCTGAACTTGAGGGGTCAAGTGAATTTATAAAGGAAGTATCAAAATCTGCGGTGGTTTCTATTGCTCATACGACGGCTGATTATAAAACTGCTATGGCAGCCTTTGAAAATGGGGCAAACCATGTAACTCATTTGTATAATGCTATGCCTCCTTTATCCCATAGGGAGCCGGGGGTTATTGGAGCGGCGGCTGACAGTGGGGCGATGGTTGAGCTTATCTGCGATGGTAAGCATGTAAGCCCTCCTGTTATGAGAACTACATTTAAGCTTTTTGGTGATGATAAAATTGTTATGATTAGTGATTCCCTGCGTTGTGCGGGATTGCCAGAGGGAGAGTATGATTCAGGTGGACTTAAATTTGTTGTAAGAGATGGTTTGGGATATTTGCCTGATGGAACAATTGCAGGTTCTGCATCGCTTTTGTTTGATTGTTTAAAGTGTGCCATCAAAGAGGGAATTCCGATGGAGTCTGCTATAAAGACAGCAACATATAACCCTGCAAAAGTGTTGGGAGTTTTAGATGAAATGGGAACGCTAACCATTGGGAAAATGGCGAATTTTATTATGGTTGATGATGAATTTAATCTTCGCGGAGTTTATATAAAAGGTAAAAAGATTGTTTAGGAAGGAAAGAGTATGGCTACTATAGATCAAAAATTATTGGATAGGATAAACGAATTGGCAAAAAAATCAAGAGAAAGTGAACTGACGAAAGAGGAAAAAACCGAACAACAAGAGTTAAGAGCAAAATATATAGCGACATTCCGTGGAAATTTAAAAAAACAGCTTGATAACATTGAGCTGGTTCGTCCCGATGGTTCGACGGAAATGTTGAAGGATAGAAAAAAATCATGAGAGTAGAATTAGTTGCGCTTAATGCTAAGTTTGCACACTCGTCTTTGGCGTTGAGATATTTGAAAAGCTATAATAAAAATTATGATATTGGATTAATGGAATTTAGTATTAACGATAATATTCATAAAATGTACGGGAAACTTATTGAAAGAAACGCCGATGTTTATGGCTTTTCTTGCTATATATGGAATATAGAACTGACTTTAAAACTTGCTGAAATGGTAAAGGCTGCCCTTCCTGATACGATAATTATTTTAGGCGGCCCCGAGGTAGGATATTGCGCTGATAAAATTCTTAACGAGAATTTATTTGCAGACCTTGTCATAACAGGCGAGGGCGAGAAAACTTTTGGGGAAATTCTTGCTCAATTAGAGATGGGAAGGAAGATAGGCGGGCTTTCTCCAATAAAAGGGGTTACAAGCAGAAAAATCTCGCTTATTCCGAGGGAATCTATGGATTTATCTGAAATGCCATTACCCTACACCGAAGAGGACATAGAGACATTAGAAGGAAAAATAGTTTATTTTGAAACCTCAAGAGGATGCCCGTTTGGTTGTTCGTATTGTCTTTCTTCTGCAGAGAGGGGCGTGCGTTCTTTCTCCGATGAATATATTAAGAGGGGATTGAGCTTATTTTTTGATAAAAAGGTTCCGCTGGTTAAGCTGATAGACAGAACCTTTAATTATGATTCAAAGAGAGCAGAGAAAATTCTGGAATTTATATTGGAAAACAGCAAGGAAACTTGCGTTCATATGGAGATTGAACCTCGCATACTGACCGAGGAATTCTTAGAGTTATTATCAAAGTTTCCTAAGGGGAAAATTCAGTTAGAAATGGGGATACAATCAGCAAATCCCAAAACTTTAAGTGCCATCGGCAGAAATTTTGATGAGGAGAAAATTGTCAAAAACATAAAAAGAATTATGGCGTTTGGGAATATACATATTCACCTCGATTTAATCGCAGGGCTTCCCTATGAAGATTATAAAAGCTTTGGAAAATCTTTTGATTTCGTCTATGCCATGAGGCCTCAAATGTTACAATTGGGTTTTTTGAAACTTTTGGCAGGGACTCTAATTTCGTCGGATAAGAATATTTGTGCAGCAAGCTTTCCGTCTTATGAAGTTATATCTACAAAGTGGATGTCGGCTTTTGATATAATTAAATTAAAAAAGGTGGAAGATGCCGTAGAGGTTTTTTATAATAGCGGAGCCTTCGGGGAAACGATTGAGAAACTAACGAGAAATTGTGGCTTTGCAAAGTTTGAAGAGTTAGGCGACTTTTTGTATGAAATAAAGGAAAATGGAAATTACAAGAGGAAAGACTTGTATTCTCTTCTATATAAAAAATATGGAGAGAACATAAGAAAAGAGCTTTCGCTGGATTTTATAATTAATAATAAAAGCATTCCTCTTCCCGAATTTACCAATCCGCATCGTGAAAGAGGTTTTAAGGATAAAGCATATCGCCTTATGAAAGATGCAAATTTTCAGGAGAAATATGGCATTGAGTTTGATTTAAAGAATTTGCGTTTCGAGAGAATAGACGGAGCAGGATATATGATGGATTATAAGAGAAAAAGGCTGTTTAATATCTCCGAGGATATATTGCGTTTAGAAGAAAGGGAGAGAATAAAAGAAAAAGAGAGATAATAAAAGAAAATAGCATTAAACATGTTGATAAATTGATTGGTTATTTTACACAAAAATGCAATTCACACAAGAGAAAAAGAGAGTATACGAGAGAAATAATGAGAAAAAAAGAGATTGTACAAATGTAAATTAATTTTTTGAAAAAAAGTATTGACAAAACTTAAAAACCGTATTATAATAACTAAGCGTCGATTGTTGAGGCGTTTGTTTTTTGCATTGAAAAGGATTGGCGATATATTAAAATTCGTTGTAAATGCCAAAAACAAATGCTTCACCGGCGTCACCGAGTTGGTGAAATAATATTTAGGAGGTAGGCATTATCATGTCAACTTACATGGCAAAAGCTAATGAAATTGAAAAGAAATGGTATATCATTGACGCTGCCGGTAAACCCCTTGGTCGTGTTGCTGCACAGGTTGCAACAATTCTTAGAGGTAAGCATCGTCCTGAGTATACACCTGGCGTAGATTGCGGCGAATATGTAATCGTTATCAACGCTAAAGATGCAGTTTTAACAGGTAATAAATTGCTTCAGAAGAAATGGTACAGACACACAGGTTACATCGGTCACTTGAAAGAAGTTTCTTACAAGGAATTGATGGAAACTCGTCCTGAAAAGGCTATGGAACTTGCAATAGCTGGTATGATTCCACACAATACATTGGGAAGACAAGCTTTAAAGAAGCTCCGTATCTATAAGGATGCAGAACATAATCATCAAGCACAGATGCCCGTTGTTTGGGAAATGAAATAAGAAAGGGGACTAAATACAAATGGCAAACGTACAATACTACGGAACAGGTAGAAGAAAGAAATCTGTTGCCAGGGTTAGATTGGTACCCGGTAATGGTAACATTGTTATAAACAAAAGAGATATTGATGAATACTTCGGGCTTGAAACATTGAAAGTTGTTGTTAAACAGCCTTTAGAGCTCACAAAGACTACTGGTAAATTTGATGTTTTGGTAAATGTACAGGGTGGTGGATTCACAGGTCAAGCCGGTGCTATCCGTCATGGTATTTCCAGAGCATTGTTAGAGGTTGACGAAGAGTACAGAAGCGTTCTTAAAGCTGCAGGATACCTCACTCGTGACCCAAGAATGAAGGAGAGAAAGAAATACGGTTTGAAAGCCGCTCGTCGTGCTCCTCAGTTCTCAAAGAGATAATCAAACAATCAGAAAACCCTTATTTTTCAAGGGTTTTCTTTTTTTGTCTGTGAATTTGTCGTGAGTTTGTCGGGAGTCAAAAAAATACTGCCACTTATTCAGTAGCAGTATTAAGCAAACTATCACATAATGAATTTGATATTTTTGCTGTGTGTTCCTCAAATATATGAACATATATATCATTGGTTATTTGTGTCTGTGAGTGTCCCAATGCAGTAGAAACAGATTTTGTATCAGTACCCATATTGATTAACAAGGTGGCGAAAGTATGTCTTAAAGAGTGTGGGTGTATTAGTGGTAAATCATTTTTAGCAAGTAATTTCTTGAAATCTTTGTT
>JAZNCG010000150.1:0-4039 GCA_045587405.1 Ructibacterium sp.
GACTTCATGAAGAAACACCTACAATGACAATGTAAAACCAAATAAACTACAAAGCGGAGATTGCAAAAAGCAGTCTCCTTTTTTATGTAAATACAGTATGAATTTGTTATGGATATAACAGGAAGGAGAATATAAATTGTATATTTATCCCGATAATTTAAAATCAAAGGCTGTAATGTGGTTGTGGGAATTAAAAGACATAGCCATAATAGCGATATGTGCGGTAATTTCTATTCTTGCAATTACTAAAACAGGACTTATATTTCCGCTTGCTGCAACAGCAGGATATGCATTTTTGACCATCAGAGTTGATGATGTGTCAATAATGATGTTTATAAAAAGTGCATGGCATTACCTTGCCGGACAACAGTATTATGAATGGAGGCTTGATAGCGATGAGTAAGAAGAAGAAAGAAGAAAAACAAAAAGCATCAACAAGAAAACTGATTGGTATAAAAGAAATAACTGATGATTCTCTGGTCACATACGATCAAGGTGAGCTTGTTTTCTTCCTGATAAAACCTACAAATATCTCTGTGTTATCAGAAGAAAGCATAAGAGCAAGAGTATATTCTCTTATGACAGTTCTCAAAGGAATGCCTGAAATAGAAATGTGTGCATATAACAGTCGTGAAAACTTTGACGGAAATAAGAGATATCTTAAAAAGAGAATGGAGGAAGAATCGAATTATATCATCAGGAGACTTCTGGAAAGAGATATGGAGCATCTTGATGAAATTCAGGTTCAGACAGCCACTGCCAGAGAATTTGCTGTTATTATCAGGTTCAGGAAGGAAACCGAAAAAGAAAAAAACAGATATATAAGCGATGTTGCTCAAAAGCTTCGTGATACAGGCTTTGTTGCTAAAAGGGCAATGAAAGAAGATATACAAAAGCTTGTTGCAGTTTACTTTGAACAGAATATAACTCAAGAGGTCTTTGACGATCACGATGGAGACAGATGGGTAATTTACGGAGATGAAGGAGTGTGATGTGAAATGGCAAGGAAAATAAAAGAAAAACAAACTGAAGATGTAAAAATTAAATCCTTTCTGGATATGATTGCACCTTCTGTTATAAAATTCTTTCCGGATTATTTTATATGTGGTAATACATACAGAAGTGTGTGGGCATTGAGAGAATATCCGCCGTCAACAGATGAACAGGCAATACTAAGACATTTAGGAGAAAAAGATGGTGTAACTCTTAAAATTTATGCAAGACATGTTACATCTACAGAAGAACGAAAAATCATATCAAATGCACAGAATAAAAACACCCTCAAGCAAACAAGCACAAACAATATGCAGGATAGTATCGTAGCCGAAGGAAACCTTCAGGATGTTGCAAATATGGTAGTGACCATGAGAAACAACAGGGAACCCCTTCTGCATACAGCAGTATTTTTGGAACTTATAGCAAACAATCATGATAAGCTAAAGGAAATGCAAACTGAAACCCTCACCGAACTTATTCGCTCCAAGCTAAATGTAGACAGGATAATGCTTAAACAGCAGCAAGGCTTTCTTTGTGTAATGCCAAGCGGACATAATGCATTTAAAGAACAATATGAACGAGTGCTTCCTGCGTCAAGTGTTGCAAACTTGTATCCCTTTAACTATTCCGGCAAAACAGATGAAAACGGATTTTATATCGGCAAAGATAAATACGGAAGTAATATCATAGTCGACTTTAATAAAAGGGAAGAAGATAAAACCAACAGCAATATTCTGATACTCGGTAACTCCGGTCAGGGTAAGTCATATCTTCTAAAATTATTGCTTATAAACTTCCTTGAATCAGGCAAGTCAATATGCTGTCTGGATCCGGAGCATGAGTATGAAGATTTGTGTAATAATTTCGGCTCAAGCGGAAGCGGAGCATATTTTGTTGACCTTATGTCAGGAGAATATATCATAAATCCTCTTGAACCAAAATTGTGGAGTGATAGTGATGAAAAGCTTGATGGTGATGCAGAGATTGAAACATTTAAAAAGAAGTCTAAGTTAAGTCAGCACATATCGTTTTTGAGAGACTTTTTTGCATCATACAAAGACTTTTCAGATTCTCACATTGATGCAATTGAGATAATGGTTGAGAAATTGTATAGAAAATGGAAGATAAGCGACAATACTGATTTTTCTGCACTTAATCCCAAGGACTATCCGATACTCTCAGACCTATACGAACTGATTGAATATGAATACCAGAACTACGATAAATCCAACAAGCCGATATACACAGAATCACAATTGCAGGAAATACTCCTTGGAATTCATTCAATGTGTGTGGGAGCAGAGAGCAAATTCTTTAACGGTCACACAAATATTATGAGTGATCGTTTTGTTGTATTCGGAGTTAAAGGTCTTTTGGAGGCAAGTAAAAATATAAAGAATGCACTTCTGTTTAATATACTGTCGTACATGTCAAATCAGCTTCTTACAAACGGAAATACCGTAGCAGCAATTGACGAGTTTTACTTATTCTTGTCAAACATCACAGCAGTAGAATATATTCGTAATTTTTCAAAGCGAGTGCGTAAAAAGGAATCGGCGGTTGTACTTGCAAGTCAGAACTTGGAAGACTACAATCTGCCCGGAATTGCAGAATATACAAAACCTTTGTTTTCAATTCCAACGCACTCGTTTTTATTTAATGCAGGTAACATTGATGCAAAATTCTATATGGACAATCTGCAGCTTAAGCAGAATGAATATAATCTTATAAGGTATCCGCAACGCGGGGTATGTCTTTATAAGTGCGGTATTGAAAGATACCATCTTGAGGTTAAAGCTCCAAAATACAAGGAAGCTTTATTTGGAAAAGCAGGAGGTAGATAATATGGTAAAATTTGACGGACTTGTTATTGTAATTGAACCGGATTACAAAGACAGAATTGAAAAGGGTATAGAATTCGATGACTTGGATTGCAAAGTGTACGATGAAAACGATACCGAATTCAAACATTGTCTTCTTTCTTTCAATATGATGTTCGGACACGAATACTATGACGAAACGATAGAAGATATCGAAAAGGGTGCCATAAGAGTTGTTGAAACAGAATGGGCAACCGTTCAGGTTGAAAAGGCTAATTTGGCACTTGAAAGATCAAAGGAACTTCTCGGAAATGCAATTGAGTATATAAAGGAATCGGTTAATACCGAAGATTTAAATCATGTCCTCAAGATATGTATTGGAATGACCGATGAAGAAATAAATTCTTTGAATGAAAAACACATCGAAGAACAAAATGACGGTATGAATTTGTCATAAAGGGTAGATTTTTGCAAATTCCTGTGATATAATACATAACGAAATACGGAGGTGCCTTATGGAGAAGTATTACATATGTAAAGCATGCAAATTCCAATTTGCAAGAAATATAAAACTTGACAGGTGTCCTGATTGCGGTAAAGAAGCAGTCAGAGAAGCAACTGAATCAGAAAAGTCAGCTTTTTTAAAATTACAGGAAGAATTCAAATACAAAAAATAAAATATTTAAAATTAAGTGAGCGATCAAGAAAAATATCTTGGTCGCTCATTTTGTTTTGGAGGTGTTTACCATTGAAAAACGATTATTTAAATACCCTTGAAGAAAGCGATATGCTGATAAGAGAAGATTTTGATTATGAATTTGATGAACAAGTAATGCTGTTTCCAATAGAGTCTTGGTTTGATGTAGATAAAAAATTCGGTGTGAATACATCAGATTTTGACGGAGCTTGGGTAAATCTGTATGCAACATATAATCCCTGTACAGGAGAAATAAAGATCCCTTATACGGTGGACACAGAAGACGGAACCTTCGGCAGAGAATACATTCCAACAGATGAGGAAAGAGATTTGTTTAGAAGGCTAATGGAGCAATCCTGCGAGAAAAGAAAGAGAATGACTTGCACAGAAGCATATATAACAGCTTATGTGGAAGAAAATCTCGGCAATATCAAGTTAGAATGTGTTGAGGAAAATGGAATGATTGTAGTAAAAAACACAAATGACAATTTCATTCTGTATTGCGAGGAAAAAGGCGGTAAACTTG
>JAZNCG010000151.1:0-6272 GCA_045587405.1 Ructibacterium sp.
TACTCTTAAAGTTCTTACCCAACCATTAATTCTGACTTTCATTCCGTCGGATACAGAGCCTGTATATAATTCTTTTATCTTCATAGTCCTTTTCCTTTCAAATTTTATTTATATTCCTTTATTAATTCAGCTCTCGGATAACCGCGACTCTCCTCAACGCTTTTAATGTAAAAGCCTCTGCCATAATAAAAACGAATAAGAGTTGAAACCTTTGAAGCGGTATGAAGTCTTAGGGTTTTTACATTATTCTGGCGCATAACCTTATCAACAACATTCATCAAAATTTTACCAATACCATTATTACGATGACTTGAACCAACAGCAAAACGGCTAAGGTACGCTTCGTTATTATCAAGAAGCTGAATGCGGACAGCTCCCACAGGCTCGTCGTCAATTCTTACAACGAAAACATCTTTTTCATGAATATCCTTTAAAATGTCATCATGAGTTTCGTTCAATGCCTCGATATCATAATTAAGACCTGCGGATTCACAGTAATTCAAAAAAGCATCCTTTGTTATTTTGTTAATAGCAGGAATATCCTCTTCTGTCGCTCTTTTAACTTCAAATGCATATAAGCTTTCCATTATTTTTCCACCTTTCAAAAATCTGTATTCCTATTTAAGCTTTTCTTCAATCCATTTTTCATCTGCCATAAGCATAGCAAGAACTGCCTTCTGGGCATGTAATCTGTTCTCGGCTTCGTCAAATATTACGGATTGTGGCCCGTCTATAACATCTTCTGTAACCTCGTAGCCTCTGTATGCAGGCAGACAATGTATAAATAAAGCGTTGGAATTTGCTTTTGCAAAAAGCTCGCTGTTGACCTGATATTCTTTAAATATTTTAACCCGCTCTGCCTTTTCAGCTTCCTGGCCCATACTCACCCAAGTATCTGTACAAACAACATCTGCATTCTTAACTGCTTCAACAGGGTCGTTTGTTATAATAATTTCCGCTCCTGTTTCTTTTGCATCTGCTATTGCGTTTTTAACAACATCTTCATCACATTCATAGCCAACAGGAGTTGCAACAGCCATATTCATTCCTGCCTTTGCGCAAGCATAAAGAAGAGAATGTGCAACATTGTTTCCGTCGCCTATATAAGCAAGTTTTAAGCCTTCAAGCTTACCTTTATGCTCATAAACAGTCATTAAATCTGCCATAGCTTGACAAGGGTGGAGATGGTCTGTAAGTGCATTTATAACAGGAACCGAACCGAATTTTGCTAAATCCAAAACATCCTGATGGGCATATGTTCTTATCATAATACCATCAACAAAGCGACTCATAACATTTGCGGTATCATAGATGCTCTCCCCCCTACCAAGTTGCATATCGTTGGCGTTTAAGAACATCGGATGTCCTCCTAACTGATACATTCCAACCTCAAATGAAATTCTGGTTCTGGTTGAGGATTTTGTAAAAATCATACCCAATGTTTTTCCCGCCAGAACATCGTGCTTTATTCCTGCTTTTGTTTCTGCTTTGATTTTAAGTGCCAATTTTAATATGTTATTAAAATCTTCCTTTGATGTATCGTGAATACTTATAAAATGTTTCATAATATAAAATCCTTTCTATATGCAAATCTATGATTTTAAAATATCGCCAAGAGTTTTAACAAAGCCATCAATATCCTCTTTTGTTAAAACAAGGGGAGGAACGAGTCTTAAAACTTTTGTACCAACAACACCGACTATATATCCATTATCTCTAAGCGCTGCCCCTATATCTTTTGCAATATCATCTTTAAAAACAACACCTATCATCAAGCCTTTTCCGCGAACAAGGTCAATTTTGTCAGTCTTCTTAGAGAGAGCAACTAACTCAGATATAAAATATTCGCCTTTTTCAGCCGCCTCCTTTAAAAGACCATTTTCTAACAGTTCGTCCATAACAACCAAGCCTGCTCTGGCAGAAAGAGGGTTGCCACCAAAGGTAGTTCCATGGTCCCCTGGTTCAAAG
Organism: Ructibacterium sp.; assembly: GCA_045587405.1. Classification (GTDB taxonomy): domain Bacteria; phylum Bacillota; class Clostridia; order Monoglobales; family Monoglobaceae; genus Ructibacterium. The sequence continues at coordinate 1,969 of JAZNCG010000151.1, forward strand.
GCGGAAACTTTTTCTTTTGCAAGAACTGCACCAATTGTAATTCCTCCGCCCAAACCTTTTGCAAGGGTCACGATATCAGGTTCTATGTTATACCATTCGTAGGCAAAGAGCTTTCCTGTTCTTCCTATTCCCGTTTGAACTTCATCAACTACCAAAAGAATGTCATTTTCTTTGCAAATTTCAACAATTGCATTTACATATTCGCGGTCAAGGGGCAAAACGCCACTTTCACCTTGAATAAGCTCTATCATAATTGCGGCGGTTTTTGAATTTACAGCCGCTTTCAATCTTTCAATGTTATTTACTTCAACATGAACAAATTTATCAACCATTGGCCTGAAAGGTTTTTGATATTTTTCTTGTCCCGTTGCGGCAATAGTCGCAAGTGTTCTCCCGTGAAAAGAATTTTGAAGTGTTATAATTTCAAATCTGTCGTTTTCATCTTTTGCCGAGAAATATTTTCGCACAAGCTTGATTGCCCCTTCATTTGCCTCAGCACCTGTATTTGCAAAGAAAACCTTGTCAAGACAACTGTTCTCAACTAATACTTGAGCCAGTCGGGTTTGATTTTCGTTATAGAAGACATTTGAAATATGAGTAAGCTTGGCAATCTGGTCCTGAAGTTCAGCAACCAATCTTGGGTGTCCATAACCTAAGCAATTTACCGCAATACCTGCAAAAAAGTCTTTAAACTCTCTGCCCTCTGTATCTTTCAGGGTAATTCCTTTTCCCTCAGCGAAAGAAATCGGTATTCTTGAACCAAAGGTGTTCATATAATATTTTTTATCAAGCTCTTGAATTTGTTCTAAGTGCATTTCAACCATAGCCTTTCTGTAATTTTAATGAGTCAATTTAAATTTGTAATCAAAGTCAAACTCGGGATTTTTAAAAACCCTATTTCACCAGTTTTTTTATTATATAATCATAGCCATCAAGGCTATGAGGTAACTGACAGTTACTGCAATCCTTTTCTTTTAATCCATTTGATTTTTTAATCCAAATGTAGTTTCCGCCACAGTTCTCCATTTGAAATAGAGGACAGAAGCAAAAAAGACAATTTATCTTCTCCATTTTATGGCAAGGATAAAACTCGCAGGATTTATTTTCAAAAAAACGATAGGACATCTTTTCACATCCTTATTTTTTACAAGAATTTGACTTTAATATAAATAAGCAAAGAGCCGCAGACAAATAAATCTGCAGCCCCTTTGTTATAGCCTTAATTCAGCATTACTGCTCAACGCCGGGAGCGACAACGACCTTGCGATTAGGTTCTTCGCCCACGCTATAAGTTTTAACCTTATCGCTGTTTTGTAATGCGGCGTGAATGATGCGTCTTTCGTTGGGAGACATCGGCTCTAACATAACGGATTTACCATCTCGGATAACTCGGCGTTCCAAGCCTTTTGCAAGGTTAACCAAGGTTTCCTCCCTCTTTGAGCGATAACCCTCTGTATCAACATTAACTTTGATATAAGAATTTTTTTCTTTGTTTACATAAAGACTTGTCAAATACTGAACAGCGTCTAATGTGTCGCCTCTTTTACCTATTAAAAGACCCATACGGGAGCCTGCTACATCAACATCAACAGATGTTCCGCTGTTTTTAACTGTAGCAACTGCGTCACCAAGGCCCATTTTATGAACCAACTCGTTTGCAAAGTATTCAGCATCTTTCAATGATTTTTCCGTTACTTCGCGTTTTTTCTTTGAGTTACTGTCAGCCTGAGCATCATCAGAAACCTGAACAGGAGCTTCAATCGGTTTTTCCATAGGAGCTTCTTTCTTTTCTTCCACAACTTTTTCCTTATTCTGTTCTTCATCTTTAGAGCCAAGTTTCTTCTTTCTGCCCTCAGGTCCAACATAGTCCTTAACTTCGGGACTGGTTTTTGGAGCATATGGATTATCTTCAGCCGATTGAGCCTTGTCGGAAGCAGAGCGTTCCTTAACTATCTTCTGAATTTTCTCTTCCTCTTCAGCTTCCTTTGTAATCCAAGCCGAAATAATAACTTCTTTACCAAGTAAAAGCCCCATGATGCCTTTTCCTACCTCGCGTACAACTTCACATGAAAGCTCGTCAACTGAAACGCCGAATTCCTCGGCTGCAAGCTTTAATGCTTCTTCTTTATTTTTTGCGTTTTTTTCTATTTTTCTTAACATTAACAATCTCTCCTTCGATTTGTTCATCTGTCAAACCAACATCAACAAACTTAGTCAGCACAACTTGTTGGAGCAACTGAAGAATATTACTTGCAATCCAGTACACACCAACGCCGGAAGGCAGATTAAAAGCAAACCAAGCCGACATAAAAGGCATCATAAGCGTCATAGATTTCATTGGGTTAGTCTTTTCTTCGCCATTTGCATCCTTTTGGGGTTGGGGTTGAGGCTGCATAACCTGCGAAAGCTTTGAGGTTGCATAAGCACTGAATCCCGAAAGCACAGGGATAATCCAAAGGTATACCGTGCCCCATGTCAAACCGTTAACCCGACCCATAAATGCTCCCAGGAAAGCACCTAAATCCGGTGTCTGAGAAAGGTCTAATCCAAACATATTAAAGTTTATAAGACTATAATTTTTTCCTGTTTCAATAATCCAATGGCTGTTCATAATATCAGGATTGGCATTAAGGAATCTTGCAATCTGGATCTCGTACATACCAAACATCTTATAGGCATTATCCGTTAACGCGTTCATATTCTCGATATTTAAAGCCTTGAAAAATTCATCAAGTCCGCCGGGGTTTGATTCAGCCCATTGAGTTATTGCACTAACAATTCTCCAAACCTCGTCTTCTCCAAAGCCCATAAGATACACAACAGGCTTTTTTATAACCCAGTACAGAGCCATAAGAATCGGCAACTGTATCAAAAGTGGCAAACACCCACTCATAGGGTTTACATTATATTTTCTATAAAGCTTCATTGTTTCAACATTCAGCTTTTCTTTATCGTTTACATATTTCTGTTGCAACTGCGTCAATAAGGGTTGAAGTTTTTGAGTCTTCAGCATAGACCGTTGTTGTTTAATCGTCATAGGCAACAAAATTGCCTTGATTAAAATAGTGAACAATATTATGGCAAAACCATAGTTATTGACCAGCAAATTACACATTTTTAAAATCCAGCCCAAGGCTAACATAATGTAATGCAATGGTATTCCTCCTTATTATGCTTTAGGTACATTTCTTAAGGGAAATCAATCCCGCCTTTGCAAAAGGGATTGCAACGGCATATTCTCCAAATTGCTTTCAAACAGCCTTTCAAAGCGCCATATTTTTTTATTGCCAAAATGGCATACTCAGAGCAAGTCGGATAAAAACGACAACAGGGCTTTTTCAAATTAGATAACCTGTTTTGATAAAACGCAATAGCTTTAATCAATAGTGTTGCCATCAGATAGCACCCCCAGGGTCTTCATAGCCTTGTTAAAATCATTTACAAGTTTTTTGTAGGGGGCACGATATGTAAAGCTTCGCGCAACTATACATATGTCATATCCCTTGCGAAGGTTGTCCTGAGAAATTCTGTACAATTCCCGAACTCTTCGTTTAGCTCGATTTCTTTCAACAGCCCCACCTATTTTTTTCCCTGCGGTTATTCCCAAACGGTTCTCTCCTGCTTTATTTTTTAAAGCATATACAACCATAGTAGGGGTTACAACGGATTTACCTCTCCGATATAATCTGTGGAACTGGGTATTTAAAGTTAAGCTTGTTATCTTCATTTAATAACGCCTGTCTTCCCAAAAAATCTTCTCAAATATAGACAAAAAGACGCCAATGGCGCCTTGGACTGTCGAAAAACTTACGCGTATTTTGCTTTTCGATATTCCGCAGACTGCCAATTAGTTGACGCTCGGCAACATCATCTACCGAGTCGCATCCTTTGCACATTGGCTATGTCCGCAGGCTCTATTATGCAGACAGTTTCTTTCTGCCTCTCAGTCTTCTTCTTGCCAAAACCTTACGGCCATTCTTGGTGCTCATTCTCTTTCTGAATCCATGCTCCTTAGCGCGATGTCTCTTTTTAGGTTGATATGTTCTAAGCATTGATATCCCTCCTTCAATTTTTAAATGTATAATATGAAAATTATTCACATAATATTTCACAAGAAAATCTGTTATATTTTATCACGATTTTTCGCTGTTGTCAACCCTTTTTTATCATAAAAATTTTTTAGATTTTTTTTGACAAAAAAATTAGCATATATTGTTGTCTTATAAAATTATTTATTCTATATTTTGTATTTTCAGGCAAAAAAGAAATTTTTTGCGCACTTTTTTAGTTATATTTAATTATGA
>JAZNCG010000152.1:0-4528 GCA_045587405.1 Ructibacterium sp.
GTTAAGCTGCTGTTGATTTATCTGTCCCGACCTTAAGAGTCGCTGTATTTCTTCGTTAGGATTTCTCCCTTTCATGCTCTCCACGAACTGACGGAATTGAGACATAAGGTTGTTTTGCCCACCACTGTTCATTGCTTCAAATACGGGATTAGGCATCACTTTCCACCGCCTTTACTGTTTTTCTTTTTGGCTCGGCTGCTGACAGCTTTTCAATTCGTTCTGACAGAGAATCATACTGACTCGATATTTTGTCATATTCGGATTTAAGCTGTTCGAGCTGCTTTGCCATGTTGTTGAAGCTGTCGGGAGATATACCGCTATCAATAGACACAACGGGAGCTATGCTGTGCTGCTGTTCGGTCTCTTCGATATAAGTGAATTTACGAAGAGGAAGCGGAACACCTGACGCATCAGAAGACTTCAAATAGAAAGTTTGACTTTCACTGTCCATCAGCATAAGGGTTGTGTTCGGTGCGACAAGGTACGATTTAGCACCTGCCTCACCCTGCACCCATATAATGCTATTACTGCCCGTTGGAGCCGTCTGCATATATTTCGGCGGATCATAGGTCGGGGACTGATAACTCGGCATCTGATAGCCTACCGCCTGACCGCTTGGAATTGGCGGATTGTATCCTATGTAAGGGGGCTGATAAGTATTCTGAAAAGCCATGCACTCCACTTCCTTTCGATTAAATTTTAAAACAAAAAAGACAGCAATGCCATGTCACATTACTGTCAGTTTTTGGGGTATGTTTTCCGCAAGAAACACACTATTTTTTATTAACTTTTTTCGGACTTTTTCCACACACTCGCTCGATTTTATTCAAAACTCGCTTGTTTATGCGGTGTGCGGTTTCGGTGCAGCAATTCATTTCTTCTGCACATCGTTCAAGGGTATATCCTTCACCTTGTGACCGAAGATTGAATAAAGTCAATTCATCGGGCGTGAAATTGCACAATCTGCGGAGTTGATATAATTCCCTCTTCGTAAAATCGCAAATCTTAACTCTCATTTTCTCTCACCCAATAAAAAATTGGTTCTTCATCGCCGCTGTCCCATGTATCATAATAATTGCCGTCAACAACTGCTACTACATGGCTTCCCGTACCCAAAACATAAGTTCCTTTTGGGTGCGAATCCGCAAACTCTCTTACGGATATACAATCAGGACAACCATTTACCAAATCAACTCTCTTAAAACCATTCTGCCGGAGAACGGAAGCAATTACCGTATTTGAGTTTGGCAAATCGCCCATAGCAAATCCGTTCGTACATAATTTTAAGTATGCCTTTTCCCAATCAATGTCCAATGCCTTTGAAATTGCACGAATAGCACAATCTCCGACTATTTTTAGGGATGCGGGGTTTGGGTTGTATTCGACAAACATTTGGCTTCCTCACTATCGTAAAAACATTCTCCGTTATTTATGATCTCCATAACGGCAATAGCCACTCTGAATACATAAATCATGGGAATATCGCCTAAATCTTTGTCTTGTATCAGCTTTTCACAAAATTTATTCATATCCATAGTGGCTTCTCCTTTAAGAACATTTTACAATTAAAAAAAGGCACTTCTCAATGCACTAAAAGTGTATGAAAAGTGCCTTTGTGAAAGGAGGGTTACAACATTTTTATTATTTTACGATTGATTCTTTTGCTTACTTTCTTTATGCCGTCAACTGACATATTCTGCATTTCTGCAATTCTTTCGAGTGGTATTCCCTGACTTCTTAATTCAAAGACATCCTTTTCTATACCGACAAAATTGCAATTCTCACGCAGATAATCTAATTCCGGCTTTGTAAAATCTTTTATATTCATCGCCTTTTACGGCTTCTCGGTCTGTTAGTTCTCTTTATTGTCCTTGTTCTCGTCTTTACTTTTATCTTGTTCATTAAAAGAAACCTCGCCTTCTTTATTTAATATTACATTTGCATTATCTTCTCCTTGCATTTCATAGGATTCTTCCTTTACTGTATTTTCACTTGGTAAATTCCATGCCACAAGCCATGCCATATTAGACACAAACAAAAGAGTAACGCAAATAATTGTTATGATAAACCACCGTCTTGTATTCAGTTTTTCTTGCCTTAATACTTCCAAAGCAAAATTATCATCGCCCATGAGCAATCCCCCTTATTTTAAGTTGTTTAGGGCGTAATTCCAGGTATTTTTACCAACTACTCCGTCAACGGCTAAACCATGCTCTTTCTGATACTTGCGTGTATTTGCGTCTGTAATCACGCCAAATACACCGTCAGCCGTTACGCCTAAAATTATCTGCCATATTTTAACTGCTTTTCCCGTACTTCCCTTTTTGATCGTAGGCATATTATATTCTCCTTCCGTTGTTATCGGTTGTGTTGTCGGCTTTGTTTCGCTTGTTTCTCCGAAATAATAGTTTTGGTCGCAAGTCTGACCCGCAACCTTATTAGAACGAATCAAATTAGTTTCGCCCCCAAACTGCCAAATCTTGCAAGCGATAGTAGGCTTTGTTTTCGCCCACCTTGCCACCCATAAATCACAAGTAAGACCCTTTAATTTGCCTTTTAAGGTCGATTCTGACGCATACACACCGCAACCATAGCCGCCACGATTTACCGTTGTTATAAAGGCATTTACTATCGCCAAAAGGTTACTTGCGTTAAGCATTTTTGCTTCCACATCGTACCATACTCCCATAGGGTACTTTTTGCCACGAATAAGTGTTAAGAAATACTCCGCTTCTTTTTGAGCCGTTGGAACATCCATAGCTTTTCCAAAAAAATAACAACCCACGGGGATTGCTAATTTTTCACACTCTGTATAATTCCTTTCAAATTTTCCGTCTTTGTAAAGTCCGGCATCGCCACCGCCTGCTTTTAATATCGCAAACTTTATTCCTTCTGCCTTTGCCTTTGTGAAATTAAAGTTGCCTTGCCAACGGCTAACATCAATTCCCCATTCATTCATTTTCAAATTCCCCCATTCCTTCAAGCGTAAAATCTCGCTTTTGTGCATCGTATGACAGTTTAGAAATACCGAAAATTGTTCCTAAAAATACATCTACTGCGCCTGCGATAGTCAAAACAACCTCTGTATATGGAATATGGCAAGTGTTACCAATAACCCCATATAATGTTATTGCCGCCGGAATAACAACAATAACAACCCAACGCAATACTTCATAAACTTTCTGCGGTAATACCATAAAAATCACTCCTTCCTGTGTTTGCAAACTCACCAAAATATTCAATTTCAGCTTGCTTTCTTGCGCTAATTGCATCTTCTTTATTTTTAAAACAACCTAAATGTTTGGTTGTTTTATTTAAACCAATACGGGCAATCCAATATCCATACTTTTTGTTATGGGTAACTCCCGTTATTCCACTTTGGCTCTTTCTTTTCGGCATATTTTTCATATTGTTGCCATGTGAACAAATACGCAAATTTGATTTTCTATTATCAAGAGTATCGTGATTGATATGATCGACTTCTAAACCGTCAGGGCAATCCATTATGATTCTATGTGCCTTGTATGATTTATTATTTTTGCTACAATACGCATAACCATAGTGACTAACAAACCAATGGTAATCTTTGATTTTTTCATAGTCCTCAATATCGAATAGGAAAAATGCCCTTCGGTTTCCCATATAACAAATTCCGTATTCGCCTGACAAATCATATTCGTTTTCAAGCCTAAATGGTCTTTCGTGACCGCATGATGTGATACGACCATTACGAAGATACGATCCAATTACTTTCCTTGTTCTTCCACAATCGCACAAACATTCATAGGCAATAGCACCATTTATGTTTTCGCATTGTCTAACGATAGTTAAACTTCCGTACTTGGAACCAATTTTTTCTTTCATTTATTTTTACCGCCTTTCGTAAAATGCCTAATAAAAAAGCACAGAAAGGCAAGTAGGCAATCTTGCTTTTCGGGAGCTACCCTATTCTGTGCGTTGCAACCATTTAATTGTCAAAGATAAAGTTATTGAGTTCTTCTGCGACTTCTTTTAGTTTTGCGGTATTGTTACCGTCAATTTCATGCCTGATAATTTCAAGTAGGGATTTCATCATCAGCTTGTCGGACTTGTCTTTCTTATCCAGGCGTTCCAAATCACGCTTAAACCTTAATTCATAATCTTCCATGCGTAGTTTAATTTCGTAGTCAACTGTCTTTTCAAGTTTGGTAATGCGTAATTCATGATCGTCATGTGGTTGAGTAATAACCTTTTTTCGTCCGTCTATTTTCTCCCAAAGGGTTAAAACCGTTACAATTCCGGCGCAAACAGAAATGAATATCTGCCACCATTCCATTTATTTTCTCCTTCCAATAAAAAAACAGACTTATTTGTCTGCTTCCATTTGTTTCTCAACTTTATCTCTGTATCGTTCAGGCACATCTTCTAATTTTATTTTGCCGGACTTAATACAGTTTATATAAGTTTGAATAACAACAACCATAATTTACTCCCATGAGAATACTCCGTTTGTCGGGTCATAAGTTAATTCTACTTTTCCCCCGCTTGT
>JAZNCG010000153.1:0-3607 GCA_045587405.1 Ructibacterium sp.
TAATATTTTTCATCCAAATCTTCAAAGGTGTTTGCTGACGGTTCATCAAAAAGGAAGATGCGATTTAAAACCGTTGCAAACTCTCCTCGGGTAATAGAATCATCCGGACGGAAATTCCCATTATATCCATTCACAATCCCGTTGCTGCTCCACAATTCAATAGAATTTTTTGCCCAATGGTTTTGTATGTCATCATAAACAGTTTCCTCTGCAAAAGCATAAAGACCTGTAAAAATAATGCATAAGCATAATAAAATACTAAAAACTTTTTTCATCTTAAATCACTCCAATACTATATTTGTTTTATCAAAAATCGGTTTCAAATTTTCATCCCAGACAAAAAGTGTTATATTATCCGTATCAGCAAATGCCGACAAACTTAAATACACCACATTTTCCCCAGCTACAACATCCTTTTTACCGCTTGCTAATTTGTCAAGTTTTTTATCATTTGTTTCATAATTTGTTTCATAAGATGCTGTATAAAAATTAAGGACATCTGCTTTAGGACTGATAAACGAAATTGCCATTTTTTCATCATCATACGCGATTTTTTTGTTTACAGCCTCATCAATTTTGATAAGCTTAATAGTATATTTTCCACCGTCTTCTATACCGATCGTCACCGTTGTTTCATCATTTTCTGTTGAAATAGCAGTAAAATCTGTTGTAGAGGTTTTAACATCTTTTCTTTCTTCTGCCACAGTAACATTTGAGGTTCCGTTCAATCTTGCAAGACTTATTACAGCTTTGTCCATATTTTGGGGAATATAGCAGATATAGTCCGTTTCTGTATAAGCAACGCCTGAGTTGTTATTCGAATACAAAGTATATTCATTGCCTTCAGTATCTTTGACACTCAGAGTCTTTAATATCGGCTTGTCTTTACTTGTTGAATAAGCCACATAAGAATATACTTTTTCTTCGCCAAACACCGAATTTTTGGGGGTAACTGCAATTTCCATATAAATCGGTTTTTCTCCTGTGAAAGTATTGTCAAGAGACATCGCTTCTCCAGGGGTTAATACAGCCGTCTTTTTCTCAGCATCGCCCAATTCCCAATATCTGAATTCTATATTGACATCATTAACCGGAGTTACGTTTACAGTAAAGGGAAATTCGTTGTTAATGCTTGTAAATGTTGTTGCATTATTTTTCTTGCTTGCAGTTGTTTCGGTTTTCAAATCGAACATAAATGATTTCTGATATGAACTGGTGCCACAGAGAATATTCACCTTTGAAAGATTGCAATAATTCTCTTGGGCATCATACACATAAGAAACATCTTCGTTTTGTGCTACCTCAAAAGAAACATCAGGAAGGTGTGAAAACTCTGCAGGAACTTCTACTGCATTAAAGTTTGCACCTACACCCGTATCAGTAAGTTCTCTGTGTGCACCGGGCACAAATCCCATACTTGTAAGAGGGATATAGCCGTTTGTTAGCTTAACAGTACCTTTATCATAAACTTTCATAGAGATAGTATGATTGCTGATAAAATTATACTGTGCTCCGTTGCTCTGCACAGTGATTCCATTTTGATTCACATAAGAAGTTTTAACCGTATTTCCGAATCCAGGATTATATATACCTGAAAATTTTGGCATTGGTATATGGAGTCCATCAAAACTGATTGCCACGGTATCGCCCTGTTTGATTGTTTCGCCCGGGGAGGTTTTATTTTCAATATTGACAGTTACTTTATTACCTTTTATAACAATATACTCCGTTGTGTTGCCGGCTTTCACGCTTACAATGTTGTTGCCCTGAATAACAGGTAATATATAAGACCCATCAGCATTTACATGAACTTCTGTATCATTACACGTTACCGTAAGTGGTTCTGAAGAAGTTGGTTTAAAATTATAGGTACCTGTTTCTTCTGTGAAATATACCGTATCAAAATCTGAATCCCATTTAGGAAGCGAGATTTCCGTTTCAGCGTTTCCTCCCACATTTACAACAAACAAGCCTTTTCTCATGGGGTCAATTGCGCCATAAATTCCTGTGTAGTTGGTATTTCCTCCAATTTCGATTGCATCGTAGGTTACTTCTACTATGCTGATACCGTCTTTTACTGCTTTTATAACCGCGTTCTGTCCCTGCTGCTGTAAAGTTATACTGTCGCCGCTGATGATTTTATATTCAAAATCAGGTTCAATCATGATGTTGGCGGTATCTGAGTTTATGATTTGCCAAGCACGGTATGCACGGGCTTTGAAGGTTTCGCCAATATCCATTCTTAAATAATTCTGTGAATTGATATTCAAAAGGATGTTATCTTCCATTCGGGATCCAATTGTGGTTGTCCTGTCGTACTCCGGTCTAATTTGGGGATTTTCATTTTCACCAAATACAATATCGGTTTTAGCATTCTCTTCGGAAGTCAGTTTTAAATATCCCGCTCTTGTAATTTTGCCTTCCATAGATACTCTGTATGTATGATTGCCATTGCTCTTGGGTAAACGGTAAGTATAACTTGTGGTGCCGTCTGCTTCTTCCTTGCTGCTATATCCAACCTCTTCTGTATAAAAGTTTCTAAGTTGATTAAACACCTGCACCTTGCTACCGGAAGGTGCGGTGATCACTGCGTTGATAAGCGCAGGAAGCGTTCCTGATTTCGTTGTTGCGGTTGTGCCTTTGGAAATAGCGTAGTTAAGCATTACATTTGTTCCCAAATTATAGGTATTATTTACTTCGCTCGTCGGTATAAGTTTTACTGTATATAATTCTGCATTTCCGTTTGCATATATCATATATGGATATCTTGTTCTGCTGCTTGAATCAAGATACGCCTTGCCTGCTGTTGCAAGTTTTCCGTCTGAATCAATTACCTGTGTGCTGTATTTGGATTCATTAGCAAATACACCATCTATTTTAGTGGTTGTGTAAACATCGACTTGTCTTAAATAAATTTCTGATGCTTTAGATTCAATGTTATCAACCTCAACTGCCGTTGGAATGTCAAAGGTCATACCGCCAAGACTGTTTCCGTTTTCGTCTGTTGCGCGAAAACTATATGTACCTTTATCAAGTTTCATGGTATAAGTATGATAACTTGTATCCTGATTTACACCATTATCGGTTGCACTTATCTTTTTACCCAAAACATCAAAGCCATTTGCATCAAAACCGCTACATTCATAAAATTCTACATTTGCAGTAGCAGGACCCACATATACTGTTACATCGTATTCTCCTGCTTGAACAGGTGGTATATCGCTTTGTTCTTCAACAACTGTAATTTTGGTATAGGCAGGAGAGAGAACACCTGTACTCTCCATACCCCACATAGCATCGTAATAACTTATTTCTCCCTTGCAGGTAAGATAATATGTTCCGGCAGTTTCAAAAGACACGCTCACATTTCCGCTTTCATCGGTGTTTTTAATTTTTGAGCCAACACTGCCATCATCATTAAGCATATAAATTTCTGCATTTGCAGCAGGGGTAGGTTCGTCAACATATCCCATAGTAGCGCAAAAACCCAGTTTTAATGTTACTTCCTCGCCAGCAGAGACTTCATATTCTGTTTTATCAAAAGAAGTATAGACACTGGGAGGATAGGCATTATAATCTATCCGATAAAAACATATCTCGTCATCAG
>JAZNCG010000154.1:0-3268 GCA_045587405.1 Ructibacterium sp.
TAAAAATAAAAATATTCAAGAGTAATAGTGTTAAAGATATTTTTTCATATGTCGGAGAGCATTTTTTTCAAGACGGGATACCTGCGCCTGAGAAATTCCTATTTCCCCTGCAACCTCCATTTGGGTTTTGCCTTCAAAGAAACGCATGGTTAAAATATTTCGCTCTCTTTCTCCAATGCGTTTCAGTGCCTCTTTAAGAGAAATTTTTTCAAGCCAGAAATCGTCGATATTTTTTTCGTCCTTAACCTGGTCCATAACGAAAACTGCATCTGTACCATCGTGGTAGACGGGCTCCTGAAGAGAAACGGGGTCTAATATTGCATCAAGAGAAAGCGAGATTTCCTCTCGGGGAATAGATATGTCTTTGGCGATTTCGTCTATGGTAGGTTCTTTGCCTGAAGTGGAGGTAAGGCGCTCTTTAGACGCCAAAGCTTTGTAGGCAATATCCCTTACAGAGCGACTAACTCTTATAGAGTTGTTATCTCTTAAATAACGGCGGATTTCGCCAATTATCATGGGGACAGCATAGGTAGAAAATTTAACATTATGGGAGGTGTCGAAATTATCAAGGGCTTTTATAAGACCGATGCAACCTATTTGGAAAAGGTCGTCAACATTTTCTCCGCGATTATTAAAGCGTTTGATTATACTTAAAACCAACCTCAGATTTCCTTGTATAAATTGATGTCTTGCCTCTTGGTCGCCATTTTTAATTTTTATGAACAGCTCTGTTTTTTCCTTTTCGGTGAGGGTTGGGAGCTTAGATGTATTTACTCCGCAAATTTCTACCTTGTTAATCATTTGATAATCGCTCCTGTTCTTAAGAGTATTTAATGAAAGTATTTGCAATAGGGGAATTTTTATACTGTCAAAATAAATTATCCCTTGTCGTAGAGATGTAAATTCCTGAGGTTATTTGCAATATGTACTTGCGCGATATATTTTCGATGTAATATGTTTCCATATCGGTAAGGCGAAAAAGGAATAAAATTTTCTATTCCCGTCTTGACACAACTATTTAATATGTGCTATCATTTGTATTAATTTGTACTTTATAGGAGGTGCTGAATTATGATTAAATATAGTGATTTTGATGTATTGTCTGACTTTACTTTAAATGTTAGAAATATGCTGAAGGAATGTGCAAAAAATGGTGAACGGGAAATTGTATTTGAAAAAAATACATATGAAGTATCTGATTCGTTAGCAAGTGAAAGATATATTTCGGTATCAAATCATAGTAATGGTCTTAAAAAGATTTTATTTTTAATTGATGGTTTTAAGAATTTAACAATCGATTTTTGTGGTAGCGTGCTTAATATTTCTGGTATGCTTATTCCGTTTGCTATAATCAATTCTAAAAATATTCATATTAAAAATGTTACAATTAAATACACATATCCGCAAACCGCAGAAGCTGTTATAACGAAAGTTAGCGAAAATTATTTTGAATTTAAAAAAGTTGGTGTTTCACCTATTTATGTTTTGGATAATAAATTGTACAGTGGAACGGAAGACGGTATGAACTCTAAAATACCATACGCGGTTATATTTGATAAAGATACAGGACTTTTAGCAGAAACTACCAGCGGTATATATCTTGATGACCTTTCGTTTGAGAGCGGGAAAGACGATTCAGGAGAAACGATTTTCAAATGCAACAGCAATATGTTTTTTGATTTAAAACTTAAAGCAGGGGATTTTATGGGAATAGGAGTTTTTCATAGAGAGTCTTGTCATATATTCATTGACCATTCCCATAATATTGAAATAGAAAATGTTAGCATACATAATGGTGTAGGGATGGGTATTATTGCACAATGTAGCGAAAATATAGAGGTGGATAATTTAAGAGTGTGTCCTGATGAAGGTAGCCATCTTGCTATTAGCGCCGATGCGACACATTTTGTTCATTGTTATGGTAAAATACATATTCATAATTCGTATTTTACGGCGATGCTTGATGATGCCTTGAATGTACATGGCATATATTTAAGAATAGTTGATAAAACCGAAAAGTCTATTTTGGTTAAGTTTATGCATAAAGAATCTCTTGGTATTAAAATGATTGAAGAGGGTGATGTTATAGAAACTTGCAATCCCCTGTCTTTAATAGCGAAAAAAAGGTATGAAGTTAAAAAAGTAAATATTATCAACCAGGAATATATGGAGCTTGAAATATGTGGAGATACTAAAGATATTATTATAGGAGATGATATTTGCGAGGTATCAAAAATGCCTGAGGTTATTTTTGAAAATTGTACAGTAAAAAACAATCGTGGAAGGGGAATGCTTTTGGCAGGTGGCGGTAAGACAACTATTCGCAAAAATGTTTTCAGTACTCATGGAAGTGCCATTAAACTTGAATCAGATGGTCAGTTTTGGTTTGAATCCGGTGCCGTAAAAGATTTACTTATAAGCGAAAACACTTTTATAAATTGTAATTATTTAAAAAAAGAGGTGGTTGGCGGTATAGTAGAAACTGCTAAAAAAACTAAGCTTGAAGAAGGAAAGTATTTTCACGGTAAAATTGAGATATCAAATAATAAGTTTATCGATTGTAATACAACTCCCGCTGTTATCAATAATGCGGAAACATTTATATTTAAGAATAATACATTTGAAAACTGTACAAAAACTGATAATGTTGTGGAATATGTAAAGAATATTTATTGATTTAAACAGAAATAAAAAAAGGAGCTCGAGAGGAGTCTCCTTTTTGCTATTTCAGGAACTTTTTAAGCAGTCCATAAATATTATTTTGTATCTTCAATTTTTGCAAGCTCTCGGTTTTCCAAGACATCAAGTATAATTATTCTTGCAAGGGCGATAATGGGAACAGCCAGAAAAATTCCGAAAACCCCAAATAATCCTCCGCCTACCAAAACTCCGAATATTACCCAGAAAGGTTTTAGATTCAATGAACCTGATACAAGCTTTGGCTGAATGAAATTAGCGTCAAGCTGTTGAATAACAATCAAAGCGGCGGCAACAATCAAGCCGGTTGTAAGGTTGTTTGTAAAGATTGTTATAATAGCCGCAAGAATGGTTGCAACAATTGCACCAAAATATGGTATAAGATTAAATGAACCAACCAACAATGCAAGAAGCAGAGCATATTCGGCGTCGATAAGAGCCATAGCTACAAATGAAAGAATAAAAACAATCAAAGCATCAATTAACTGACAGTATATATAAAGGTTAATGAAACCATTTACCTTTCGGCAATATCTGCCTATAACCGAGCGTTGCTTTTTAGGAACATATG
>JAZNCG010000155.1:0-7060 GCA_045587405.1 Ructibacterium sp.
CACTCTTGAAGGTTTTTGATTTGGGTTACATCCATATTTCAATTCCATTTCTTTCATAATTCAACACTCCTATTTCTCTATTTGTTCTTGTTTACAATCTTAGATTTAACTTCTCCGTTTTCAACATTGATATAGCGAACAAAAAGAGATACCTTGTTATCCTCATTCAAGTTTTCCCAAAGCATATTTGCAAAATCGTCTATATCGTTTGGAATTTCTATCTGCTTAGGCTCACCTTCAAAGCTTGGAAGTGGGTTACCATCTTCCATATATGTATGAATAAAGTGTCCCTGTCCTGCAATAGGATTATTATAGCTAAAGGTATATCTTCTGCAAGATGATGGGTCGCCGTTTGCACTCTTTAGTATAGACATCGCATAGTTAAATCCATCGTTTTCCTGACGAACTATACCTGAAATTCTGGGAGTATAGTTTGGAGCATCAGGCTCAAATTCACGAGTTCTGAGGGCTTGCTCAAATGTCATCTGCTTATCCATTAATTCATAAATAGTATCTGTTTGATCTCCATTCGTAACAATTGTTTTATTTCCAAGAACTCTGACAGGAGCATAAATAATTAAAGATGGGTCTTCAAGTTTTGACGGGTCAAAAGCCTGAGTTCTTATTCCGCAACCATCTTCAACAAAAACTCTGTTTCTGCTGTTCCCACTTCTTCCCATAATAAAATATGCTATAACTGCATTCTTCCCATCCTGAGATTTACCTATAATTATACCGCGTCCCGGATAGCTATTATTCTTTAATTCATCACAAATATTAAGGGTTTTCATATATTTTCCTCCTAAATTAGTTATTAAACTTTTTGAATGCATACCATTTCTACAGCCTGAGGCAGAATTTTCCATTCCGCTTCCTCCATTACTCTTCTTTGTAAAGTTTCCGCTGTATCATCCTCATTTATTTCAACTGCTTTTTGAAGAATAATTTTTCCACCATCTGTAATTTCATTTACAAAGTGAACTGTTGCACCTGTTACCTTAACACCATAATCCAACGCCGCCTGATGAACCTTTAATCCATAAAATCCATCACCGCAAAAAGAAGGTATCAAAGACGGATGAACATTAATAATTTTATCCTTATATTCGTTCAAGAAGCTCTCACCTAATATTGCTAAAAATCCTGCAAGCACAACAATATCAACCTTCATTTTTTTCATATATTCACAAAGAGCTTTATCAAACTCTTCTGCTGTACCGCATTCTTTTTTAGTTATAACCTTTGCATCTATTCCTGCATTTTCGGCTCGAGTTAAAGCATACACATTCGGCTTGTTTGATACAACCGTAACGATTTTACCGCTTTTGATAATACCGCTCTTTTGGGCATCAATCAAAGCTTGAAGATTGGTGCCGCCACCTGATACTAAAACGCCAATGTTTAGCATATGTCTACTCCTTTTTCTCCGCTTACGATTTCGCCAACAACAGTTGCTGTTTCACCTGATGCTTTCACAATCTCAACAGCTTTATCAGCCTGGTCTTTAGGAACTGCAAACATAAGGCCAACGCCCATATTATATGTATTAAACATATCTCTTTCAGAAACATTTCCAAGACTTTGAATCATATTAAAGATTGGTAGAACCTCAAAGCTGTTTTTATCAATCTTAGCACGGGTTCCCTCTTTGAGCATACGAGGAATATTCTCTATAAATCCACCGCCTGTTATATGAGAAACCGCTTTGACATCAACCTGTTCAATAACATTAAGTAATGGTTTTACATATATCTTTGTAGGAGTAAGTAACGCTTCTCCAACTTCCATACCCAACTCATCGCTATATGTATGCATTCTCTTTATACAATCCTGGGAATCATCAATATTAAATACCTTTCTAACCAAAGAATATCCGTTTGAGTGAATACCCGATGATTTTATACCGATTATAACATTTCCATCTTCCAATTTAGAACCGTCTATAATCTTATCCTTATCTACGATACCAACAGAAAAACCTGCCAAATCATATTCAGAAGGGTCATAAAAGCCCGGCATTTCAGCAGTTTCACCACCGACTAAAGCACAGCCTGCCTGAACACAACCATCTGCAACACCCTTCACTATATCTGCAACGCGCTCAGGAACATTCTTTCCAACTGCAATATAATCCAGAAAAAATAATGGTTTTGCGCCACCACACGCAATATCATTAACACACATCGCAACGCAATCCTGACCTACTGTGTCATGCTTGTCCATAACGAAGGCAAGCTTTAATTTTGTTCCAACGCCATCGGTTCCCGACACCAAAACAGGATTCTTATATCCCTGTCCAATTTCAAACAAACCACCAAAACCACCTATTCCGGAAAGAACCCCCGGGATACTTGTTCTTTTAACATGTTCTTTCATCAATTCGACAGCCTTATAACCTGCCTCAACATCTACTCCCGCACTTTTATACGCCTGACTCATATTATTTCCTCCTAAATATTATATACTTCTGTCATAGGACAGCATAACTTACAATGTTTTCAATTCTTCCTGAAGTTTAGCATCCTTTTCCATTACAGCCGCTGCCATATCCTTCTTAAAATCAGCAAGTTTCTGCGACAACTCCACATCAGATAAAGCCAACATCTGCACCGCTAAAATTCCCGCATTGTCCGCGCCATTTACTGCAACGGTAGCAACAGGAATACCACTTGGCATCTGCACCATTGAAAGCAACGAATCCAATCCATCCATTAACGACGACTTAATAGGTAACGCAATTACAGGTAATGTTGTATATGCAGCAATTACACCACCCAAATGCGCCGCTTTGCCTGCCGCCGCTATGATTACCTTAATTCCTCTATCTTTAGCAGTTTTTGCAAACTCTTCTGCCTCATAAGGTGTCCTATGGGCAGAAATAACTCTCGCTTCATAATCTATCCCAAAATTTTTTAACTGCTCTATTGCACCTTTAACAACAGGCAGATCTGAATTACTTCCCATTACAATTGCTACTTTTGCCATTTTTCTCTTCTCCTTTATTTTAAAAATTCTTCTATATCTACTTGTTTATCAGAAAATTTTCTTTTTTCTTTATTTTTTGAATAAACCACATTTCCATCAATAATCGCATAAATAACATCTCTTCCATTACACGCATATACGAGATTTGAAATTGTATTGTGGTTTGGCTTATACTCAACTCTATCGAAATCCAGCAAAATCATATCTGCTAAGAATCCCTTTTTAAGCTGACCTAAATCATCATACCCAAGAGCTTTTGCTCCATTTACAGTAGCCATTTTCAACACATCATAAGCAGGAAGAACTGTCGGGTCTTTTAAAACTCCTTTATGTAGTATTCCCGCAACCTTCATTTCTTCAAACATATCAAGATTATTATTACTTGATGCGCCATCGGTTCCCAATGCCACATTAACACCATTTGCCATAAGTTTAGGAATTTCTGCCACTCCTGATGCCAACTTCAAATTGCTAATCGGGTTATGCACAACACTTACATTTTTATTCTTAATTATTTCTATATCATTATCGGAAAGAAATACACAATGAGCCGCCGTTGTCGGCATATTAAACAAGTCCATCTTATCCATTAAAACTGTAGGACTGACCTTGAAATCTCTTTCACAATCATTATTCTCCGTAATTGTTTCCGACAGATGGGTGTGTATTCTAAGATTGTTTTCTTTTGCAAATTCAGCACATTTTTTTAAGGTTTCATTTGAACATGTATAGACAGCATGAGGTGAAACCCCAACCTTTAATCTACCGCTTCCTCTTTTAACCTTATCAATCAGCATTTGTGTTTTCTCAATCTTTTTCTCTAAAACCCCGTCGGTTATTCCCTCGTTAAGCACACCTCTCATTCCCAATTTTTCTGCCGCATCAGCAGTTTCTTCTTGGAAGAAATACATATCGTTAAAGCAGGTTGTTCCTGTAGAAACCATTTCCGCCATTCCTTTTACGCTCGCTTCATATACCATCTCAGGCGTTAAAGTATCTTCAAAAGGAAATAT
Organism: Ructibacterium sp.; assembly: GCA_045587405.1. Classification (GTDB taxonomy): domain Bacteria; phylum Bacillota; class Clostridia; order Monoglobales; family Monoglobaceae; genus Ructibacterium. The sequence continues at coordinate 3,999 of JAZNCG010000155.1, forward strand.
TTTATTAAAAAGCCAATCCTGAAGATTCATATCATCTGCATAACTTCTGAGGATAGTCATCGCAGTATGGGTATGTGCATTAACCAATCCCGGCATCACAACCATATTTGTCCCGTCAATCTCTTTTTCAAAATTTCCAACAGGCCTTTCCGTTCCAACATAGGAAATTCTGTTATTTTCAGTAGCTATATATGCATTCTCTATTATAGGACAATCATCACACATTGTAACCGCTATAACATTACTAATCAAGATGCTCATTTTTCATACCTCATATCATAAACTGTTTTATCCTTTATTTTTGCCAGATAAATTTCTGCCTCTTCTTTTGCTTTATCTATACTTAAATTCCGAAAATTCCCACACTCAATCTCACTATTTCCGGGCATAGGTCCATCATATGAAATTATATCCTTCAAAACCTTTTTTATAAGTTCTAAAGAGCCTTTATGGTCCAAGCTTCTCATTAACAAATAAAAGCCCGTCTGGCATCCCATAGGTCCGAAATATATAACATTTTCTCCTGCCTCGGAATTTCTTACAACAGTTGCAAAAAGATGTTCTAAAGAATGCATAGCAGAATTTGAAATCAAATCTCCCGTGTTGGGTTTTCTCATTCTCAAATCATAGGTAGAAATATCTCCATCAATTCGCGATATATATACACCCTCCGAAATCTTTCTATGGTCAACAGAAAAACTTGCTATCTGCTTCAAATCTTTTCAACCACCTTTTCTATAAGAAATGTCAATCTTTTTCTCGCCAGCTTTTCGGCCTCGTCTATTACCTCTCGGTTTAATCCGCCATTTTCCATTCCTGCCGCCATATTTGTAACACAAGAAAAGCCTAAAACCTCTATACCACAATGCCTTGCTGTTATAACCTCAGGAACTGTTGACATACCAACCAAATCTGCACCTAACGCTCTAAGCATTCTGATTTCTGCAGGAGTTTCAAATTGAGGACCGCCCATATACGCATAGACACCTTTTTCTATTTCAAAACCCATATCCATCGCATTTTCTTCTGCAACTTTTATAAGTTTTTTAGAATAAGCTTCTGTCATATCAAAAAATCGCTCCCCAAATCCATCTGGATTTTTCCCCCTTAAAGGGCTGTCGAGTGATAATTTAATGTGGTCGCTTATAATAACTATATCACCCGGAGTATATTTTTCATTTATTCCTCCCGATGCGTTTGTTACGATTAAATGCTTAACTCCCAATGCTGCCATTGTTTGTATCGGCATAGCCAAAAGGCTCATATCGTAGCCTTCATAAAAATGAACTCTTCCTTGCATAACAACAACATTTTTTCCGCTAAGCTTTCCAATTACAAATCTGCCTTTATGACCATCAACTGTAGATTTTGGAAATTCAGGAACTTCATTATAAGGAATAAAAATCGCATCTTCAACTTCTTCTGCAACCTCTCCGAGGCCGGTACCTAAAATGATACCGACCTCGCAGTTTGCATTGTCTATTTTACTCTTTATATATTCCGCAGCCGTTCTATACATTAAAACACCTCTTCGATGAATTTGAATTTAGTCTGATTATTTGAAATACTTAACACCGGATTCAAATATCTTCTGGTCTTTCTCGCCCGGAATATTTTTAAATACATTATTCTTAAAACGCTCTGAATGTCCCATCTTGCCAAGTATTCTACCATCAACGCTGGTAATACCCTCTATTGCATAATAAGAACCATTTGGATTATATGGCATCTCATATGTTGGCTCGCCACTTAAATCAACATACTGAGTCGCAATCTGGCCATTCTTTTCCATTTCAGCAATAACCTCGGGGCTTGCAACAAATCTACCCTCACCATGAGAAACGGCTATCTGGTGAATATCTCCAAGATTAACTCCGCTAAACCATGGCGATTTAACTGAGGAAACTCTTGTTGATACAATCTGCGAAACATGTCTTCCAATTGTATTAAATGTCAGTGTCGGGCAGGTATCATCAACCTTCTTAATCTCACCATAGGGAACAAGACCCAACTTAATAAGGGCTTGGAAACCATTACATATGCCAAGCATAAGACCATCTCTCTTGTAAAGCATTTCCATAACAGCTTCTTTTACTCTCTCATTCTCAAACGCTGCCTTTATAAACTTACCTGAACCATCAGGCTCATCTCCGCCGCTGAATCCACCCGGTAGCATAATAATCTGTGCTTTTGAAATAGAATCAACAAATCTGTTTATCGAATCCTCAATATGCTCATTCTTAAGGTTTTTAAATACCTGAACATCTGCTATACCGCCTGCTCTCTCAAAAGCTCTTGCTGAATCATACTCACAGTTTGTTCCGGGAAATGCAGGAATGAAAATCTGTGGTTTTGCAAAGCTTTCTCTTGGCTTGATATTAACTCTTTCGCCATATGCAAACTTCTTCATTCCAACATTATCATAATCTGCCTTTGTTGCAAAAATGTCTTCAAGAGGCTTTGTCCACGCAGAAAGTATTTCATCAATCTGAATGGTTTCGCCCTCAATTATAATCTGTGGTTCATTTGTTGTATGTCCCAATTTAACAACATCAACCATATCGCCCATAAAGCCTGTTGCACCTAAGCCCTTAACTTCAACAATTATACTTCCGTAGCAAGCTTTGAATAAATCACTCTTATCACAACAATCTGTAAATTCAAAACCAATTTTGTTACCAAATCCCATCTTGGCAATAGCTTCCATAACACCGCCATAGCCAACTGCCCAAGCAGATTGAATAAGACCAATTTTTTCATCATTAATCATCATGCAAACCATATCATAAAGAGCTTTAAGGCTGTCGAAACATGGCATATTATTCTCATCATACTTTGGCTTCAACCAGAAAACAAGATTGTTTTTGCCCTTAAATTCAGAAGAAGTTGCAGTTTTTGCAGAAATAGGAGCAACAGCAAAAGATGTAAGTGTTGGAGGAACATCTATATCATTAAACGAACCTGACATACTATCCTTACCGCCAATTGCAGCAATTCCCAACTGTTTCTGAACATAATATCCTCCAAGTAAAGCCGATAAAGGCTTACCCCATCTGGTAGCT
>JAZNCG010000156.1:0-8713 GCA_045587405.1 Ructibacterium sp.
TCAAAGTATTCCTGGAAGGTTAAATAAATATCCTTATAATCTGCACCTGCACAAACTGCGCGAGTTACAGAATCTATTACAGCATAGGTTGCACCTAAGAACGGATTTGCCTTAGATATTATTGGATTATAACCATAAGCCATAACAGTTGCTGTATTTGTTTCCTTATGAATTGTAGGAATTTTTGCAACCATATTTTGTTGAGGGGTCAACTGATGAACACCACCATACGGCATAAACACCGAACCTGCACCAATTGTACTGTCAAATCTTTCAACAAGACCTTTCTGAGATGCAACATTCAAATCACTCATTAAAGATGTAATCTTTTCTTTCCAGCTATCACCTTTATACGGTGCAACAAATAATTCATCGTTATAATTTCCCTTAGGGATTGTAGCTGTTGTATGCTTTTCAACACCATTTGTATTTAAGAAATCTCTGCTGATATCACAAATAACCTTATCACGCCATTTCATAACAAGACGATTTGTATCAGTTACATCCGCAACAATTACAGCATCTAAATTTTCTTTATCTGCTTCTGCAATAAATTTCTCAGCATCCTTAGAACGGACAACAACAGCCATACGCTCCTGAGATTCCGAAATAGCAAGTTCTGTTCCGTCAAGACCTTCATATTTTTTAGGAACTCTGTCAAGGTTTATAGTCAATCCGTCTGCAAGCTCGCCAATTGCAACAGATACACCACCTGCACCAAAATCGTTACAACGACGAATAAGATTGGTTACTTCTTTCTTCCTGAACAATCTCTGTAATTTACGCTCAACAGGAGCATTACCCTTTTGAACTTCTGCTCCACAACTTTCCAAGGAACTGTCATCATGCGCCTTAGACGAACCTGTTGCACCACCACAACCATCACGGCCTGTCATTCCTCCAAGAAGAATAACCACATCTCCCGCTTCAGGCACCTCACGAATAACATTTTCTTTAGGAGCCGCAGCAATCACAGCACCAATTTCCATTCGTTTTGCAACATAACCTTCGTTATAAATTTCGGATACTTGTCCCGTAGCAAGACCAATCTGATTACCATAAGAACTATATCCCTGAGCCGCACCAACTGTAATCTTTCGCTGAGGAAGTTTTCCTTTCATAGTATCTTTCAAGGTAGTTCTTGGGTCACCAGAGCCCGTTACTCTCATCGCCTGATATACATACGAACGCCCTGATAACGGGTCACGGATTGCACCACCAAGACAGGTAGCCGCTCCGCCAAATGGTTCTATCTCGGTTGGATGGTTATGAGTTTCGTTCTTGAACATTACAAGCCAATCCTCTTTTGTTCCATCCTCCATCTCTACCTTAACCTCTATGCTACAAGCATTTATCTCTTCTGATTCATCAAGAGCGGTTAAAACTCCGCGTTTTTTCAGCTCTTTAACAGCAATCGTAGCAACATCCATAAGACAAATATTTTTCTTTCTGTCACCATATACATATTTTCGGGATTCTATATAATCATTATAAACATCTGCAATAAGCTTATCCTGAATATCTACATTGTCAAGAATTGTAGAAAAAGTTGTATGACGACAATGGTCCGACCAGTATGTATCTATCATTCTAATCTCGGTTATTGAAGGATTTCTCTTTTCATTTTCCTTGAAATATCCCTGACAGAATTTAATATCATCTAAATCCATAGCAAGACCCATATCTGATATAAATTTCTTTAAACCTTCTTCATCAAGTTCTATAAAACCATCTAAAATCTTAACATCCTCCGGTACATCAAGCTTATCCGAAAGAGTTTCAGGTTTTTCAAAACTTGCAAGTCTGGATTCAACAGGGTTTACACAGTATTCCTCAGCTGCACGAAGTTCATCATCCGAAATCTCGCCAAGCAATACAACCACCTTCGCTGTACGAACGCGAGGCTTATCCCCTCCTGTCATAATTTGTACGCACTGAGCCGCACTATCGGCGCGTTGGTCAAACTGACCGGGAAGATATTCCATAGCGAAATACTTACCCTCGGAAATATCAATTTCCTCCATGGTAAGATTGTCAACCTGAGGTTCTGCAAAAACCGTTGGTTTTGTCATTTCAAGCTCACTGTCAGTTAAACCCTCAACATCATATCTGTTAATAAGACGAACTCCCTTTAAGCCGCTCAGTCCTAAATTATCCTTAAGGTCACGATACATAGCACCTGCCTCTATATCAAACCCTTTCTTTTTCTCTACAAACAGTCGCTTAATGCTCATAACAAACGCTCCATTCTCTATTTTAATTCTATTTATCTCGACATAATAAAGGTTAAAAATCCAACTTTTAACCCTATTATACATTTTAATAATAAATTCGCAGTTTGTCAAGAAAAATACAATTAAATCTTATCCTTTTGTATTTAGTTTGAAATTTGTATTATTTTTTTAAAGAATACTGTTAATAAACACCAACATAATTGCTCCGGGTATACCAAGAACGCCTACAGTCATTGCATTTAGCAAATTCATTCCAAGGTGAAATCCTAAGCCTCCCAAAACCCAATTGGCAATCCAGATAACTCCCCCACCCAGTAAACAGCGAGTGCTGAATTTTAGTACCCATTTTATTGGTTTTATGAAAAACCAGCATAAAATATATAAAACAAATAATCCGAAGATATATATGAATATTGAACCTACATCCAAAGCCATTATTATCCCTCCCTATCTAAGCTATAAATATGCATGGATAGGGACAAATATTACCTGTCCTCAGCAAAATACTTCCAGTAAATTATTAGAATTTACACAATAAATTTTTGTTCTGTGTATATCCCAGTCTGATATTGAATTTTCTCCCAAATATTCAGCAAGGGCTTTTCCTATAATTTCGGGCTTTAAATTTCTTTCTCCTCCTGCATCAACTACAAGCTTTAGTTCAAAGCTTTCCGAGCAGTTGTCACATATTTCCCATGATTTAACATATTCCAGAATATTAACAGGCTTTTCCCCTTTTTTCTTAGTTTTCTTCATAACGATAACTTCATCCTGCCCAAAGAAATTCTTTATGCTCTTTTCGACAACATAATTGTTTACGAAAGCTTTCATTACATATTCCGCCTCTTTAATATCCGCCGCTTTAAAAACCATATCCCCAACCGATAAAACCTTGATATCCATTGGCAGATTTTCGTTTAGTTTTTCCATTATTTCCGCATCAGTCACGGAATCTTCAAAAGAAATATCAACCGTTTCGCATTGGCTCGTAACCCCTATTGGCAAAGGCAGAGAAAATGTCATTTTTTGATGAGGATTAAAGCCCTGAGAATAAACAACATGTAATCCGCTCCTCTGTATAGCACGGGTAAAGCATCTCAATAAATCCAGATGGGATATATACTTTCCCATTCCCAACTTTGAAAAAGTTACTCTTCTTTTACTCAAAGCAAACACCTCCACCAAACTGAGTCGCTCCGCAACCCATACAATTATCTCGACAGGACGCTGTTGTTTCACCTCTGTAAGCTCTTTCTCTTTCGTCAATTAAAAACTGACGACTAACCCCTATATCTGCATAATCCCAAGGCAAAATTTCATCATAGCCAATTGTTCTGTGAGCATAAAAATACGGGTCAATCCCATTTATTTCAAAAGCCTCCATCCATCTATCGTAATCAAAGAAATCCGACCAACCATCAAACTTACAACCAAGTTTCTGTGCCGTTATCAAAACCTCTCCAAGTCGTCTGTCGCCTTTAGCAAAGACCTCCTCTAAAAAGCTTACATCACTGGAGTGCCAATTATACACAATCTTTTTATTTGTTATAGATTCCTTTAAAATCCTTGCTTTTTCTTCCATCTCTTTCAGCTTATTTTGTGGTTCCCACTGAAAAGGCGTAAAGGGCTTTGGAACAAAGAAAGAGGTGCTTACGGTTACAGATACGCTCCTTCCTTTTCTTTCTTCTTTTGGTATTTCATAAAAAGCATCTATTACCTTTTGTGCAAGCTCCCCTATACCTAATACATCCTCTGTTGTTTCGGTTGGGAGCCCCAACATAAAATACAATTTTATCCGATTATATCCACCACTGAATGCTATTTTTGCAGTTCTGATTAAATCCTCTTCTAAAACATTTTTATTTATTACATCTCTCATTCTCTGGGTGCCCGCTTCAGGAGCAAAGGTAAGTCCGCTCTTTTTAACTTTTTGAACCTTTTCCATAAGTTCCATAGAGAAATTATCAACTCTTAAAGATGGCAACGATAAATTTATCTTTTTATCGACAGTTAAAGCAAGCAAGCCATCGGTTAATTCAAAGAGTTTAGTATAATCACTTGTACTCAAAGACGAAAGCGACATCTCCTCGTACCCCGTTGCTTTAATTGAATTTTCAGCAACCTTTAAAAGCTTGTCAACAGACCTTTCTCTAACAGGCCGATATATATACCCTGCCTGACAGAAACGACAACCTCTTATGCAACCCCTGAACAATTCCAGCATAATTCTATCGTGAACAGTTTCCATAAAAGGAACTATAAGTTTTTCCGGAATATAGGTATTATCCATATCCTTGATAATTCTTTTTTTAACTTTTTGCGGAACATCTTTTCTGTTCGGTTTAAAGCTTTTTATGGTATTGTCTTCATTATAGTCCACATCATAAAATGACGGAACATACACACCCTGAATATGAGAAATTCTCTCCAAATACTTCTCTCTTGGCTCTCCGCTTTTTTTCCACTCTTTATATACATCAACAAGCTCGCCGTTTACTTCTTCGCCCTCACCAAGAATAAAAAAGTCCATAATATCAGCTAAGGGCTCTGCGTGGTAGGCACAAGGACCACCGCAGTGAACAAATGGGTCATTCTCTCCTCTTTCAGCTGTTCTCAACGGGATTTCAGCTAAATTAAGCATATTAATTATATTGGAGTAGCTCATCTCATATTGAAGCGTAAAACCTACCAAATCAAATTCCTTAACGGGCTTATAACTCTCCATAGACAACAGAGGTATGCCTTCTTTTCTCATTTCGGTTTCCATATCATCCCAAGGAGTAAAAACTCTCTCGCAGACCGTATCAACCCTGTCATTTAGCATATGATATAAAATCTTCATTCCCAAGTGGGACATTCCCACCTCATAAACATCAGGAAAGCAAAAAGCAACCGACACTAACTTGTCGGTCCATTCCTTATGAACACTATTAAATTCATTTCCGATATAACGAGCAGGTTTTTGAACCCGCTTTAAACATTGTTCTAATTTTCCTCGATACATATTTTCCTCCTACATAGAGTTATTTTCATCTATCCATTATGATACACCAGATAAGCAAAAGTTGCAAGCATAATCTTTAACAAACTCCCGTAAAATATACTAAATAATTTTAATACAAGGAGATTTTCAAATGCAAAACAGAAAAAATAAAAACAACTCTCATTCAAGAAATCAACTGCCACCTTTATCTGCAAAAATTGTAATTAATCTTTTAAAGCAAATCTTTACTGTTATTATATCTTTAATTTTGATTATTACCGCCTCAAACTCCAATATTCCAATATTAAAAAATTCTGTTGCAGCCCTTGGCAGAGCAGTTAAACATGAAACAGATTTCTCCTATGCCATTGATTTTTTATCGGATACCTATAACAAAATAACTGACTTTTTTACTCAAGAACCTAAAAATACAAATATGTCAACTCCTGAAACTCACGAAATATGAAAATCAGAAAGACTTTAGAGAAAGGGATATGTCTCGGAAAACATATCGTTATAAACCCTTTGATTATTCCACTGGTTCTTAGCGGATACTTTGGAAATTATCTTAATCTTTATGCTATAACATGGTCTATCGCACTTCTTCATGAGGCAACTCACATTTTAATTGGAAACGCCTTACATATAAAATTCTCAAAAATTATCATTATGCCCTTCGGGGTTTGTGGAAAGCTAAAAGACCCTTTGATAAAATCTCCGACAAAAGAAATCTTTATAGCCCTCTCGGGACCCCTTTTTAATTTATTTATATGTTTTTTAGTGGAAAATATAAAATATTTTTACTCCTCGCCCTTATTGGAATATATATATTTAGCATCTAAATCAATGGCATATATAAATCTCATTCCCTGCCTCCCCTTAGATGGCGGAAGAATATTACGAGCCATTTTGACTATTTATACAGATTCTTTGACAGCTTGGCGAATTTCTTTGAATTTAAGCAGGCTCATCTCTGTAATATTAATACTCTCCGCTGTTGTTCTGTTGGCTTTTTCCTCCTTTAATTTTTCCTTTATTCTTATTGGAGTTTTTTTGTTAAGCAATCTTTCAAACGAAAGTAAAGGCTTGTCCCAATACGCTTTAAGAGAAATACTATATGCTAAAGAAAAACTGAATAAATCAGATTTGACAAAAGCTACAATATTAATAGCCAACGAAAAGCTTTTTGCCCGAAAGCTACTTAGGAAACTTTCCTATAATAAATATTTTATAGTAAATGTTACAGATGATAAAAACAGAATAACAAAGCAACTTACCGAAACACAAATTTTATTTGCTCTGAAACATAATATAAATATAACCTTAAAAAAAATTTAAAAAAATTAATTCATTTTCCCCAAAACACACAAGATTTCGCCTTGACTAAATCACAAAAAAATGATATAATATCGTGGGTTATATTATGATGAATTTTATTGAGGATGGTGACATTATGTTTCTTGCAGATGGTTGGAAAGAATACGAATTAATTGATTGCAGCAAAGGCGAAAAATTGGAACGCTGGGGAAAACATATTTTGCGTCGTCCTGACCCCCAAATTGTGTGGGAACTTAAAGCAAATGAAAAATCTTCTGCATGGAAAAATGCAGAAGCCAGATATATCCGCAGTAAATCCGGCGGTGGTAATTGGGATGTTTTTAAAAAACTCCCTCAGTCATGGAATATTCATTATAAAAACCTTACTTTCGGAATTAAGCCTATGGGCTTTAAACATACAGGGCTTTTCCCCGAACAGGCTGCTAACTGGGATTGGTTTTCCGATATAATTCAAAATAGTAATCGTGAAAATATAAATGTGCTTAATTTATTTGCTTATACCGGCGGTGCTACTGTTGCCGCAGCAGCTGCAGGCGCATCGGTTTGTCATGTTGATGCAGCAAAAGGTATGGTTACATGGGCAAAGGAAAACGCCTCTTTATCCGGTCTTGCAGACCATTCTATAAGATATATAGTAGACGATGTTAAAAAATTTGTGGAACGAGAAATACGAAGAGGCAAAAAATACGATGGAATTATTATGGATCCACCCTCATATGGTAGAGGTCCAAATGGTGAAGTGTGGAAAATAGAGCAAGAACTATTCCCCCTTATAGAGCTTTGTCTTAATGTTATGAGCGACGCCCCTCTTTTCTTCCTTGTCAATACCTATACAACGGGATTATCAGGGAGTGTTATGGAAAACATTTTAAAGCTTACCCTTGTTAATAAGTTTGGTGGTAAATTTGAAGTAGATGAAGTTGGTTTGCCAATTTCTAACGGAGCTTTGGTTCTTCCTTGCGGTTATAGTTCTCGTTGGCAATTGAAATAATCTTGTTAGCATATGTATCAACAGAATGGAGTCTTTAAGATGGAACCTATTATAAAAATTAAAAACCTCTGTTTTCATTATACAGACCAAGAAACCAATAAAAAATCAGAAGTGTTAAACAATATAAGTCTTGATATTAGAAATGGTGAATTTTTGGTTGTGTTGGGGCATAATGGCTCCGGAAAATCGACTCTTGCAAAGCACCTCAATGCAATTCTTACTCCCACCTCTGGTAAAGTTTTGATTGATGATATTGACACCTCCGATTCTTCCAAACTATACGAAATTCGCAGACGAGTTGGTATGGTTTTTCAAAACCCGGACAACCAAATGGTTGCAAATATTGTCGAAGAAGATGTTGCTTTTGCTCCTGAAAATTTAGGAATAGCGCAAGGCGAAATCGAAAAAAGAGTTACATCGGCTCTCAAAGCGGTCAATATGCTTGATTTTCGTTCTCATGCACCACATATGCTTTCCGGTGGGCAAAAACAACGAATTGCAATTGCAGGAGTTTTGGCAATGCATCCCGATATTCTTGTTCTGGACGAGCCTACCGCTATGCTTGACCCTGCCGGAAGAAAAGAAATCTTGGATACCATTACACAGCTTAATAAAGAACATAATATTACAGTTGTTCTTATTACCCATTATATGGACGAAGCCGTTTCGGCTGACAGAGTTGTTGTTATTGACCACGGGCAAATACAAATGGAAGGTAAACCTTCTCAGGTTTTTAAACAAGTTGAGCAATTAAAGAGTATGGGACTTGATACACCTCAGGCAACAGAACTTATATATATGCTTAAAAAATCATTTCCTGAGCTTAACTCAGAGATAATAGACCCTCAGGCTTGTATTGATGAGTTAAACAAATACTACAAAAATAATCGAATAGGTGATATCCCATGATAAAACTTGAAAATGTAAATTACACATATATGGAAGGCGGTCCTTTTGAGAAAGTCGCTTTAAAAGATATAAACTTAGAAATAAATAAAGGTGAATTTATAGGTCTGATAGGGCATACCGGCTCAGGAAAATCAACTTTAATCCAACTGCTTAACGGACTTTTAAAACCAAATTCCGGAAAAATAACCATTAATGGTAAAGTTTTAGGCGAGAAAGAGACCGATATCCGTAAAATTCGTTTTGATGTTGGATTGGTTA
>JAZNCG010000157.1:0-9894 GCA_045587405.1 Ructibacterium sp.
GCCATCATTTCCTTTGCATAGTCAAGATAATCAGCTTCTAATAATGAGTCGCCAACTTCTTCGCCGAGAGCATTCATAAATGTATATGCCCTACCTCCGCCTATAATAAGAGTATCAACCTTTTCAAGAAGATTGTTAATAACAGAAATCTTAGAAGAAACCTTAGAACCACCCAAAACTGCAACCAATGGTCTTACGGGATTATTTACAGCGTTTCCGAGATATTCAATTTCTTTGTTAATAAGATAACCGCCAACAGCTGTATCAATATATTCTGTAACACCAACATTTGAACAATGTGCTCTGTGAGCAGTACCAAATGCATCATTTACAAAAACTTCTGCCAAAGAGGCTAATTCTTTGCTGAAAGCTTCTCCGTTCTTTGTTTCCTCAGCACGATATCTTGTGTTTTCCAAAAGAACAACATCTCCATCTTTCATAGCGTTTACAGCGCTTTTAGCATTTTCGCCAACAACATTATCGTCTGCTGCAAATATAACATCCATACCAAGATGTGCTGAAAGTCTTTCAGCAACAGGCGCTAAAGATAATTCAGGCTTAGGTTCGCCCTTAGGCTTTCCCATATGAGAACAGAGTATAACCTTTGCTCCGTCTGCAACCAATTTTTTAATTGTTGGAAGAGCACCAACAATTCTTGTTTCATCTGTGATTTTGCCATCTTTGATAGGAACATTAAAATCACAACGCACTAAAACTTTTTTGCCTTTTACTTGAATGTCATCAATAGTCTTCTTATTCATAGAAGATACCTCCAAAATATAAAATATTTATTCCCAGAAAATGGGTTAATCTTATTCAATTTTTTACACTCTATCCATTTTATCTTAAATTTAGAAATTTATCAAGGGGTTTTGTAATATTTTTTGTTAAAATATTCACTAGCAGAGCGGAGTCTAATTGTATATTTTGTATCCCTAGGTTAAGGATTACAAGTTATTAAAGCATAATTTGATATTATGCCCTTGATATTGAAAAATAAAGCATAAAAGCAATTATTTTCTCTGTAAAAACGCTTTAAAATAGGTTTGACAAAGATAAATTGGTATGATACAATAAAAAGGTAAATAATGACTGTAAGAGGAGGCAAAAAATGCAGTTTGTAATGGATTGTCTGTCTGTAAGCAAAAAAGGTAAGCTTGAGATAGGCGGATGCGAGGTTTCAAAGGTGGCAAAGGAATTTGGTACACCTTTATATATAATGGATGAAGATACAATCAGAAAAAATTGTAGGGTATATCTTAATTCTATGAAAGAATATTATAATGGTCAGGGCTTAGTTTTATATGCGAGCAAGGCACTATCTTGTAAAAGGATTTATAATATTATGAAAGAAGAGGGCATGGGAATTGATGTTGTATCCGGTGGAGAACTGTATACGGCCCTAAAGGCGGATTTCCCTGCGGAAAAAATATATTTTCATGGTAATAATAAGACTGAAGATGAACTTGTTATGGCTCTTGAAAATGGTGTTGGAAGAATTGTTGTAGATAATATTTATGAACTGAATTTAATTAATGCTCTTGCAAAAGAAAAAGGAATTGTTGCCAATATTCTTTTTAGAATTAAGCCTGGGATTGATGCTCATACTCATAGCTTTGTGCAAACAGGGCAGATAGATTCTAAGTTTGGAGTTGCGTTGGAAACAGGAGAGGCAGAAGATATTATCGGTACTGCAATCAAGATGGAAAATGTGTGTGTTGTTGGGGTGCATTGTCATATAGGCTCTCAGATTTTTGAATTAGAGCCATTTAAGCTTGCGGCAAAAACCATGCTTGAGTTTATTGCATATTTAAAAGAAAAGTATTCTTTGGAAATCAAGGAATTGAATTTAGGCGGTGGATTTGGCATAAAATATGTGGAAAAAGATATGCCAATTGAATACAATAAATATATCGAGGCTGTATCGCAGGTTGTAAATGAAGAGTGTGAAAAACTGAAAATAGACAGACCTTTTATTATTATGGAGCCTGGGCGCTCTGTTGTTGCCTCAGCCGGATTGACAGTTTATAAAGTTGGAGCGGTAAAAGATATACCAAATATCCGTACATATGTATCGGTGGATGGGGGTATGGCAGATAATCCAAGGTATATAATGTATGAATCTGAATATGAAGCAGTTCTTCCCGATAATCCAATGGGAGAAAAAGATAAAACAGTAACTATTGCAGGTAAATGTTGCGAGTCAGGTGATATTTTAATTCAGCAAGCGGACCTTCCAAAAGTGGAGGTTGGAGATTATCTTGCAATCCTTGCAACGGGTGCTTATAACTATTCTATGTCAAGTAATTATAATAGAATACCTCGCCCGCCTATTGTGATGATAAAAAATGGACAACCCTTATTAGCAGTGCGTCGTGAAACCTACGAAGATGTTTGTAAATGTGATTTATAATTTCTAAAAGAAGGAGAGATATGCTGTGCTTTTTTCGTTGTTGGCAGATGGTTCTTTAAGTATAGGAGAGAAACTCCTTTATATATTAATAATTGCCTTTTGTGTGTTTTTATCCCTTTCGGTTCATGAGATGTTTCACGGTTTGGCGGCAAATTTAATGGGAGATAAAACTGCTCAATATTCAGGCAGACTTTCGTTAAATCCTCTGCGGCATATAGACCCCTTTGGAGCAATCTGTCTGTTTTGCTTTGGATTTGGATGGGCAAAGCCTGTTCCTGTAAATCCTTGGAATTTTAACAATAAAAAAGGTGGAATGGTGATAACATCATTAGCAGGACCTTTTTCTAATTTTTTACTTGCGTTTTTGGCTTATATTGGCGTTACTGTTTTAGGTGGTTTGTCATTTGTGGATACATCTGTTGGTTTCATTTTTGCATCAGTTGCCTATAATATTTGTAATTACCTTGTGCTTTTAAATTTAGGCTTGGGAATATTTAATTTAATTCCAATACCGCCTTTGGATGGGTCAAAGGTTTTAACCGCTATATTGCCGACAAACTTATATTTTAAGTTTATGGAATATGAAAGATATGGGTTTATTATTTTAATATTGTTAATCAATCTCCCGTTTTTTAGTAGTATCTTGTATGCGTGCGAAGATGCTATACTTAAGTTTTATGGGATGATAATTGGAATTTTTATATAGAACATAGGTGTTTTTATGGAACAGTTAAAATTTGGGTTTGAAAATCCTGATAATTCTTTAAAATTCAAGTTGGAGAATTTTGAAGGACCTTTGGATTTGCTTCTCTCCCTTATAAGAAAAAATAAGGTTAGCATATACGATATTCCGATTTCGGATATATTGGAGCAATATTTAGCGGTTGTTCAGCAAATGCAAGAAATGGACTTAGAGGTTTCAAGCGAGTTTTTGGTTCTTGCGGCAACCTTGTTGCAGATAAAGTCCAGAATGCTTCTGCCTAAGGAGGATGAAGAGGGCGAGGATGAATTGGACCCACGAGAAGAATTGGTTCGCAGACTTATTGAATACAATAAAGTTAAAGCTGCGGCGGAGTTTTTTATTCCAAGGCAACATATTGGTGATGCGTTTTTCTTTAAAGTTCCTGATGCAATAGAGCGTCCACCTGCAGAATGGAATTATTCAGGTATGACGACGGAAAATCTGATTGCGGCATATAAAAGAGCGTATCAGAAGTTAGAGAGAAAACAACCACCACCTAAACATTCTTTCCAGGGCATTGTAGGACATGAAAAAGTGTCCTTAAAACAGAAGGTAACCAGAATATGGGAAAGTCTTAGAGTTAAGAGCAGAATGAAGTTTAAAGAACTTTTTAAAGGTGTTAAATCCAAACCTGAGGCAGTGGCATCTTTCTTGGCTGTTTTGGAACTTATTAAACTCAGAAAGATTCGTATTGAATATGAAGATGATAATGATATATTAAATCCAAAAGTTTTTCGCAACGATGATGCAGAGGAAATTAATTTGGATTTAATAAGTGATTAGAGGAATTGAAAATTTATGGAAATTAGGGAAATTCAAGCAATATTGGAAAGCGTTCTTTTTGCGGCAGGCGATGCCGTTGAATTGGAAAGATTGGCAGATATAGTTGATGTAGACAAACGCTCTTTGCGCGAGATACTCAAGAAAATGATGGATGAATACAGCTATGAGCGCAGGGGAATTCAAATTATAAGATTGGAAGATTCTTATCAAATGTGTACTCGAGGTGAGTTTCACGATTATGTTGCCCTATTAGCAGAACCGAGAAGGAAACAGAATTTATCAAATGCGGCAATAGAGGTTCTTGCAATTGTGGCATATAAACAGCCTGTAACAAGAAGTACCGTTGAAAACATCAGAGGTGTAAACTGTGATTATGTTGTAAACAGGTTGGTTGAGAGAAACTTAATTGAAGAAGTTGGAAGACTTGATGCGCCGGGAAGACCTATTCTTTTTGGTACTACACAAGAGTTTTTAAGATGTTTTGGTGTTGCTTCGTTAGAAGATTTGCCTGAGTTTGAAGCATTTGGACAATCTGAAGAGGGCGAGCAGATGGAGATGGAAATTGAATCTGAACAGATAGCAATTCAATTAGATGAGAATACAGATATAGGTAAAAACGAAGAATAGCCTTATGTGTTAAAGGGGGTTGAAAGCAATTTTGAAGTATGTTATAGGGATACTACTTGGAATATTGTTTCTTTTGCTCTCTTTGATAGCCATATTCATTTGTATTAAATGGACAGTTATTATTGGGTTTAAGAATAAAGTTTTTACAGTAGATGTTATTTTGTTTGGAATTAAAAAGAGATTTTTGCCACGAGATACCAAAAAAAATAAAGTAAATGACAATAAAAACGATATTAGTAACGATAGTGAAAGAACGAATTCTAATGATGCAACCCAAAAGACGCAACAATCAAAATGGGATAATATAAAAAAAAGAATATACGACTCCGAAAACGGCGGATATAAACCTGATGGGATTAAAAATGTCATAGATGAATATAAAGAAGAATGGCAGGAAAAAATAACATTGATAAAAAAATTGCTGGGTGATATGAGGTATAAAATTGAGATAGAGCAATTAAAGTTGATTGTTGATTTTGGAACCGGAAATCCTGCTCATACGGGAATGGCATATGGCAGTATGTGGAATTTGTTAGGTTTTATTTATCCGATTTTATCCTTTTATTTTAAAATATCTGCTCCTGTAATTGATATTACTCCAGATTTTTATGAAAAAAGGTTAGATATAGAATTCAGAAGTATAATTAAAGTAAGACCAAGGCATATTATTAAAGCTGTGTTTAAACAAGGGTTTAAAATAGTTCTTACTTATTTTGATAAATCAAAAAGAAAAGGAAGTGTAGAAAATGACAGAAAATAAGCATCCGATAGAGGGTATAATGTATACCTCTTTGCAAGGACTAAAAGAAATGATTGATGTCAACACAATCGTTGGAGATGCAATTACAACCCCTGATGGCTCAGTTATCATTCCAATATCAAAGGTATCAATAGGGTTTGGTGTTGGCGGAACTGAGTTTGAAAAATTTCAGCGTTCCAAAAATTCAGAAGAAGAACCCAAAAATATGTTTGGTGGCGGAACAGGTGGCGGAATTTCTCTTACCCCGGAAGCATTTTTAGTTGTTGGAAACGGGAAAATTCGTATGATTTCCGTAACTCCTCAAAATGGAATCTATGATAGAGTTTTGGATATGATTCCTGATGCGATTGATAAGGTTTCGGAGTTTTTCAGCAAAGGGAAAAAAACAGAGGTTACAGTTGAAGATATTGACGAAGAGGATTTCTCTATTGAAATAAATGAAGAAGAAATATAAAGAAAAAGAAGTGTGCATTTTGAAGCACACTTCTTTTTTAGATAAATTTGAGCTAAAAAATTAAATATGATAATCCGCAGCAATTCGGGAAACTCTGATTTTTGAAATAAATTCCCGAATTTTTTGATGCTCTGGGTGAACATCATATGCTTTTAAAGCTTCCATGCTTTCGAAAGTAGTGCATAAAATTGCATCATATTCACCACCATTTTCGTTAAGACCCACCTCAGCATCGATTAAACCGGGTATAACACCAACCAAAGCTTCCAAATCTTTTTTAATAATTTCTGCATTTTCCCATTTGTCTTTTCCTTCGGCGTTATCATGTAATTTCCATAGAACAATATGTCTTACCATAATCTAAATCTCCTTTATTCATACATTTTGGCATATACAAATCCATAACTATTATTTGATGAGCGTTTGAGTAAATATGTATATGTTTCCTTAACATCCTTGACCGAACCATCAGCATAATAACAACGAATAACCGTATTTTGCGTCATTCTACATTGATTTTCATCAATCCAAGTTATATCTGATACATTACAAGAAATAAATTCCTCGGTAATACCACGATTGTGAATACTTTCGATAGATTTTTTCTGCGATGTATAATAAGAGCTTGATGAATCGATAAAAGGTGCATTATAAGAAAAGTCTCCGGTATTAACCGATTGTGTAAAAGAATATACAGATGATGAAGCAAGATTTCTCAAATTAGATTCATCTACTGTGTGGTCCGCAGATTTTACAACCTCTTTGGTAGAGGTAGGTTTTGGAACCGGTGTTGGAGTAGGGGTAGGGACAGGAGTAGGAATCGGTGTAGGAACTGGAGTCGCCTGTACTGTTGAAACAGAGGTTGTCGGTTCCGCACTGGCAATAGTTGTAGATGTTGGCTCCGGTTCAGAATTAGGTTTTTTTAATATTAATGATGTAATTACAACACACAGTAATATAATTATAACTGAAAATGTTATAATTAGAGAAGTAATAAGTGCTTTGGTTGAATTATTCAATATGTTTCCTCCTTATATAGCAAAAGTATGTTTTTAGAATATCATTTTATATGTTAAATGTCAATAGAAATAACTAAATTGTCAAAAGCAAATATCGAATTTTGTCGAAAAAAGAAGAGGAAATATATGTAAAAAAAACCATTTTATTTCAAAAAAGTATTGACAAAATTTGTAAGTTTGATTTATAATATAATCGTGCTTGAAAAATAATCTTGAAAAACAAAGGAGTGCGTAAGATGAAAGAAAATGAAGGGAAAAAAATTAGAGTTTTAGTTGCAGATGATAACAGAGAATTTGTTGAGGTTGTCTGCAACTATATGAAGAATGAACCACGAATTGAAATTGTAGGCAGGGCATATGATGGGATTGATGCTATAAATATGTATAGAATGACAGACCCGGATGTGCTTGTTTTGGATGTTGTCATGCCAAATCTTGATGGGATTGGCGTATTAGAACGATTAAAAAAGATGAATGCAACAAAAAAACCAAAGGTTATAATTGTGAGTGCGGTATTGAGTGAAAGTATTGCTGCAAAAACAATTGGTTTAGGCGCTGAGTATTTTATGTTAAAGCCTGTTGATTTCAATGCTTTGATTTCCAGAATTGTTATGTTTGGCAGAGATGAAGAGGTTATAAGCGAGGAGATGTCGGGCGAGGTCAGGGCGTTGACGGTTAAACGAGTTGAGTTTGATATGGAAAAAATGGTTACGGATGTTATTCACGAAATAGGTATCCCTGCACATATTAAGGGTTATCAATATTTAAGACACGCCATTATGATGGCAGTAGATAACATGGATGTAATAAATTCTATAACTAAAGAGTTATATCCAACGGTCGCAAAGGATTTCAGTACAACTCCAAGCAGAGTGGAAAGAGCCATAAGACACGCAATTGAGGTCGCATGGGATAGAGGTGACACAGAGGTACTTAATTCATTCTTTGGGTATACAATAGCAAATTCTAAAGGGAAACCGACAAATAGTGAGTTTATAGCTATGATTGCTGATAAGCTCAGACTTCAGGTTAAACACGCAAGTTAATGTGAAAATTGTAATTTAATAAGAGCCTTTGGATTCGATTATCACCGAACCCCAAGGCTCTTTCTGTATTATTTTTTCTATTAATTTTTAAATTTTATAAATCATTTAAAAATTTTTTTCTGAATTGTTTAGGTGAAACCTTTTTGTGCAATTTAAATTGTTGTACATAATAACTGCTTGTAGCAAAGCCTGTTTTCATGGCAATATCAGTTATGCTTAAATTTGTTGTTGCCAATAAAAATTCTGATTTGGTTATTCGTATATAGTTAAGATATTCTCTGAAATTTTTATGCATTACCTTTTTAAAGGTTCGAGAAAAATAACTATAACTCATATGGCAAAGCTTTGCCATATCGGCAACAAAAATTTCTTGGTCATAATTGTTATTGATATATTCTAAAACTACACGAAATTGTTCAAGAAGTCTACTGTTATCGGTAGCAGAGTGAAGAACCATGCCGCTTTTGTTCCAATATCTTATTATCCATAAAAAAATCCTGCAAATATTTGTTTGAATTGCAAATTCATAACCATATGGTTGCTCTGTATAGTCAGTAAGTAATTCGTTGAATATTTCGGGCAAAAAGGTATTTTTTATCACATCTTCTGAAAAAACCTTTTGAGGAGAACCTTCGCTGATAGTAAAGGGCAACATATACTTTAATTCGAATGCGTTTTGATATGATGTATATAAAAGTGACGGGTCAAAGCGAACAACAATATATTTGCTCATTCCGGATGAAATGGCTTTAATTTGATGTAATTCCTTAGAATTTATTAAAACCATATCTCCTGGAGTAAATATATAAGAGTTCCAATTTAATAGAATTTCATGAGTACCTTCAATGCAGTACAAAATCTCGATATAATCGTGGAAATGAGTCGGAACACAAATTATGGGCGCAGGCATAGTATGCATATTAATAACAATTTGGTTTAGAACCCCGTCTACAACTACCGCCGGTTCTTCATAAAATGAATCCATAGATATCATCTCCGTTTTTCATATGTTCAAGACACCGTATTACGAAAGTTAGCATATTTATTTTGCCTCATGAGCGCGTTTTGCGGCTGTAAGAGTATTCCTCATAAGCATTGAGATAGTCATAGGGCCAACCCCACCGGGAACAGGTGTTATGGCACCTGCAATTGGCTCTACATCATCAAAATCAACATCGCCGCATAGCTTTCCGTTTTCATCTCTGTCCATTCCAACATCAATTACAACAGCTCCGGGTTTAACCATATCTGCTTTAACGAATTTAGGTATACCTACAGATGCAACTAAAATGTCAGCGCGCTTTGTTACCTCTTTAAGATTTGTTGTTCTGGAATGGCATATAGTTACTGTACCGTTTTGGTGTAGTAAAAGCATAGACATTGGTTTTCCTACAATATTACTTCTGCCTATTACTACACATTCTTTTCCTTCAACAGCAACGCCACTTTCTTTAATAAGCTCCATTATTCCTGCGGGAGTACAGGGAACAAAATCAAAGTCGCCAATCATAATTTTACCTACATTAACAGCATGGAATGCATCAACATCCTTTTTAGGGTCAATGCTGTCTATTATTGTTTTATCGTTTAAATGCTTTGGAAGTGGAAGTTGAACCAATATACCATGAATTTTTGGGTCATTGTTAAGTTTTGATATAAGAGCAAGAAGTTCTTCTTCTGATGTTTCTGCAGGAAGAGCATGCTTTTCGGAATACATATCAAGTTCTGTACAAGCTTTTTCTTTATTTGCAACATAAACTTTAGAAGCAGAGTCATCACCTACGATTACTACTGCAAGTCCCGGTTTTGTGCCTGCCAGAGTTAATTCTGCTACTTCTTTTTTCATTTCCTCTTTTATGCGTGCGGAGACCAGCTTTCCGCTTAAAATTTTTGCCATTGTTATTTTCTCCTTTTCTGTTTGTAATTAAACATTTCGGTGAAGTACCTATAAGGTCTTTTCTGCCGGCTAATGTTAATGCTTTATATACTAAATTATAATTTTCAGGTTTTTTGTACTGAAGAAGAGCTCTTTGCATCTGCTTTTCTTCAT
>JAZNCG010000158.1:0-3350 GCA_045587405.1 Ructibacterium sp.
ATCTGATCCTATCAGGTTTAAAGTATCTGATACTGTTCCTAATGATGAAGTAAGCTTATATTGTTGATGAGGACATGGACGAAACCGAAGATGTGGATATGACAATGTAAGACGATTGAGGTTGCAGGTTTCTTTTTGAAATCTGCAACCTCATTTCTATTGAAAATTGCGGTGGGATGTGGTATAATATAAGAGGTTAGACAGACCGATAAATAAGAATTTGGAGGTGAGATTTAATGTACGAAAACCTCATTGCGAATTTGACATCGAAAGATGATAAATTCGCTTGTGCTATTGCTGATAAAATCATATCCGAGAGTCAGGATACCGATGAATGGTATGGATACTTTGATACCTTTGTTTCGCTGCTTAATCATCCTAAATCGTTGGTAAGAAATCGAGCATTGCACATTCTTGCCGCCAATGCTCAGTGGGATGATAATAACCGCTTCGATACCATTCTACCAGAGTATCTTTCACATGTTACGGACGAAAAACCGATTACTGCCAGGCAATGCATTAATGCTCTTGTACAAGTAGGTATAGCAAAACCACATTACATTCCAAAGATACTTTCCTGTTTTCATAGTGCTGATTTATCGAAGTACAAAGACAGTATGCGTCCGCTGATTGAAAAGGATATGGAAGAAACTGAAAGATTACTAACTGAGTAAATTCCAATTTTCACAACCGAATATCACCAACATTCGTCTGTGGTTCACTCCACAGGCGGTATTTATATTATCCGATTACTCTAAGCGATGATTGACTTTTAATAGAAAATGATGTATAATATTGTTAAATGAATAGTTTGATATGAGAAGACTGTTCGATAAACCTGAATTTGATGGAGGAGAATAAATACTATGATACGGCAGGCAACAATCGCTGATGCGTCGAGAATAGCAGAGATATTGATTTTTTCCAAAAGAATGAACTATAGAACTATTTTTCGTAACGATACCGTGTCATTTGGAGAAATGCAAGTATACCCATTAGCCAAACGGTACATTGACAATCCGCAGGAATTAGATGAAATATGGGTTTATGATGATGAATTTGTGAAAGGTATGATTCACATTTCTGAAAATCAGATTTTAGAATTGTATGTTGACTTTTTCTTTGAGAATCAAGGTGTTGGAAGCACCCTAATTCAATTTGCCATAGAACAGAAACATTGTGATTTTTTATGGGTTCTTGAAAAAAACAGGAAAGCAATACGATTTTATCAAAGATATGGTTTTACTATTACGGAAGAGAAGAAATATCAAGAGGGGACCGCCGAATTTATTGTTAAAATGAATCGATAAATTCCAATTCAAATAACCTAATATCACAATCAACCGTCTGTGGTTCATTCCGTAGGCGGTATTTATATTATCCGATCACTCCAAGCGATGATTGACTTTTAATAGAAAATGATGTATAATATTGTTAAATGAATAGTTTGATTTGAGAAACTGTTTGATAAATAAGAATTTGTAAGGCTGATTAGCTCAATATAATTATGGTTTTGCGAATAAAAAAGGAGTAAAAATGATAGGAACAATACAGCATCTTTTAAATTCAGGTGACGCATCTTTAGTCATAGCATGCTTTTTAGCGTTTCTTTATCTTATCATGATGATTATAATTCACGGCAAGATGAGTAAAAACGAAAAGCATAAGAAAATATGGAACGCATTATGCTTTGTGCCTCTTATTTTTTCTGTAATTCATCTTATTTTCTTTGTCTGCGGTGATGCATTCAAATACATAATATCATACTATCTGAACATTTATATCATTTCAGTTATGATTGCGCTTTTGCCATTGCTTGCAAAAAAGAAACCCCTCAGAATTATTGGGAACATTTTTAGCATTATGGTCTGCTTTGCGCTTTCGGCATTGTCCTTGAACGGCACTAAGTTTGCTGACTATACAGATAAAAGTATGAGCGATGCTTATATTTCCCTTTGCGGTTTTCTTGAAGAAAATTATGTGCTGAGCGAATGGAAAAAAGTGGATTACGAAAAACTTAAAGCTGACGGACTTGCGCTTATAGAAGAAGCAGAAAAAACAGGCGATATTAATAAATACTATGACGCTTTGTATATGCTTACTGATTCTTTTCACGACGGACATGCGGGTGTATACATTGATTATGCCGTTTCCACTTACACAATGGATAGAATAACAGCATTCAAAGATTACGGACTTTCTCTTATAACATTGGATAACGGAGATACGATTGCTGTAAATGCAGAAGAAGGCTTGGAAATCAAAGACGGAGATATTGTTACAAAATGGAACGGTGTACCTGTTGATGAAGCAATAGAAACTGTTACACTGCCTATTACCGAGGGCACACTTGAAAATGAGAGAGTGCAGAAAACATTTTATCTGGCAGGCGTAGGCGGTGACACTGTTGATGTAACATACATAAATTCCGAAGGCAAGGAAGCCGTTGCAGTGCTGAAAAAAATTGAAAGCACTATGCCGAGAGCATATACATCCTTCGGTATATTCACTTGTTCAAAAAATGAAGAATATGATTACAGAATGCTGAGCGACAATATCGGATATTTAAGAGTAACGGAAGAGACAATCGACTATTTCAGCGACATAATCAGTTATGTTACAGGCAACCACAGTACAGCAAGAGAAATGTTCAGAGAAGACCTCAGAGAGTTAAGGGATCAGGGAATGACAAAGCTCGTAATTGATATTCGACACAACGCAGGCGGATTTGATGAAGTAGCTACGGCACTTACAAGTCTTTTTACGAAAGAAAAGATGTACGCTTTTTCTCTTGGCGTAAGGAATGGTAAGGAAATAAAAAGCGTTGATGACAGATATGTAATGGCTGACGGCGAATTCAGCGACCTTGAAATCCTTGTTCTTACAAATATGAGTTGCGGTTCGGCAGGAGATGGCTTAGTCTTGTATCTGTCGAGGCTTCCGAATGTAACGGTTGCAGGTCTTACCGATCCGTCAGGAATAAATCAGGAAACAGGCGGAGAAGTCTATATGCCCGGAAATGCTATTGTTGCCTTTCCTGCGGGACTTATACTTGACGAAAACGGCAATCCGAATATTGATATCGACCACACAAGACAGAGCAGAAATCCTGTTGATATTAAAATTCCTCTTGATAAGGAAGCGGCACTTAAAATATTCAGTGGTGAGGACTATGAGCTTGAGTGGGCGATGGAGTATCTGAACAAAATGGAATAATAAAGGAGTAGTGGATATTCGAGATACACTATATATGATGACTATCTTAATGAAGATAAAACAATTGAGAAGTATCTAGTACTTTGTAAAGCCTAAATCTTGATAACAGGGTACAAATGTTTAAGTTTGGTTCT
>JAZNCG010000159.1:0-4567 GCA_045587405.1 Ructibacterium sp.
TTAAAAGGTTATTTAAATTTTCTACAGATTATTTCGATATAAAATTTACAGAAAAATACATAATTTTATATCTAAAAGAATAAATAAACATTTAATTTATCATAACGCATAAATTTTTTTTGTGCATTTTGTTAAACATGACAACTTTTTTTATAAAAAAAACTATTTATTTTTTTCTTACATATGGTATAATCTATATCAAACAATAAGTTATAGGAGGTCCTAATATGACACAAAATAAAATAATAACTATCGCAAGGCAATATGGCTCTGGAGGCAGAGATGTCGCTAAAAAAATTTCTGAGTCTCTTAACATACCTTTTTATGATAAAGATTTAATTGCAATTGCAGCTAAAGAAAGCGGTTTATCCGAAGCTCTTTTCGAAGGAATTGAGGAAAAACCAACTAATAGTTTACTATATTCATTAGTTATGGGTGTTCAAGCCGGTCGCGGTCCTATGTATCACTACGGAGATGTTCTCAATACAGATGGGGCTTTTCGTATTCAATCACAGGTTATACGCGATGTTGCCGCAAAAGGTTCCTGTGTAATCGTTGGAAGATGTTCTGATTATATTTTAAGAGAAAATGAGAATTTAATCAACATCTTTGTTCATGCTGCCCAAGATTGGCGAATTAAACGCATTATGGAAAAATATGACTTGCCGGAAAAAGAAGCAAAAACAATTATTACAAAAACTGATAAACGCAGAAGTTCCTTTTACAACTTTTATACAAATAAAGTTTGGGGAGATTTAAATAACTACAATCTTTCTATAGATACTTCAAAAATCGGTATTGATGCTGCTGCGGAAATAATTCTTTCGTACATTGAAAAAGCCTAAAAAATAGTATAAGCCACCGATTTTCGGTGGCTTTTTAATATTGAATTGTTAATGCATCAAACTTATATTTTTTGTCAATTAAAATTATAAAAATTTGTGATTTGCTCAAAAATTCTTTTAATTTTTATCTCTACAACAATAATGACATACCGAATTTGTCGATATGCCATTATTGTTATTATTTTTCCGGGGCTAAATATTTTTTTTCACCCAGTGCTTTTTCAATCAGGTTTAATGTTTCCTCACTATCTGCCTTGATAGTATGATAATGATATCCAGAGGTTATATTCATCAAAGGTACGGATTTACCGCTCTGCAACCCTTCAATACATTGTTCAACATTTCTCCTTGAAGATATGTTTAACTTTGCCTCTATTTTTCCGTAGACTTTATGCCAAACAAAAACATCAACTACAGTTCCGCCTATATCCACAATAGTATTTAATTCATCAGAAGTTTGTTCATTGGTATGAAATACTTTTATAACACGAGAAACCAATGGCTTATCACCAAAAATATACCCTTTATGCGTTGATAAAATATCATATCCGGAAGCTTTTAACAAAGCGATATCTTGTACAATAACCTGTCTTGAAACACTAAGTCTTCTTGCAAGTTCTGTCCCGGATAAAGGCTCATCAGATATAGTAATTGCTTTTATTATTTCTTCTCTTCGCTCCGTAACATTCATCTCTCAAACCTCCTTGTTCATATTAAAAATATCAATCAAATAAAATGTAAATTTTTTAAAGACAAATCCAAGATAGGCGCTGAATGAGTTAACGCACCACTTGATATATAATCAACGCCAATATCAACAAGTTTTTCTATATTTTCCCTTGTAACATTTCCACTACATTCAGTTTCGGCCCTACCTGCGGTAATTTTAACCGCCTCTCGCATATCATCAGGTGTCATATTATCAAGCATAATTATATCCGCCCCTGCATCTAATGCCTCTTTAAGCATTTCAAGGTTTTCAACTTCTACCTCTATTTTTCTTACAAAAGGAGCGTATTCTTTCGCCATTTTTACAGCATTTTTAACACCACCGGCAGCTCCAATATGATTATCCTTTAATAATACACCATCGCTCAAATTATATCTGTGATTAAAACCTCCTCCTACTTTAACGGCATATTTCTCAAAAATTCTCATATTAGGAGTTGTTTTCCGTGTATCTAGCAATTTTGTTTTACTGCCTTTCAAAAGTTCAACAATAGAATGTGTGTATGTTGCAATACCACTCATTCTTTGAAGATAATTAAGCGCAACTCTCTCGCCCGAAAGAAGCACTCTTATATCGCCTCTGATTACTCCTATTTTTTCACCGTTTTTTGCCAACTCTCCGTCCTTTTTTGTTAATATACACTCTGTTTCCGGGTCTAATAATTCAAAAACCCGCTTAAAAACCTCAAGTCCTGCTAAAATACCATCTTGTTTGCAGATTAGCTCTACTTCCCCCAACTGATACTCTTTCATTACAGAATTAGTCGTAATATCTTCACTGGATATATCCTCTTGCAGAGCAGAAAGTATTAATTCATCTACATTCATAGACATCGTTATATTATTCATCTTTTATTTTTCTCCTTTTCGATTTCATCTAAAACTAATTTTTTATAAGTTTCTTCATAATTATTATATTGTTTAAAATCAATATTTTTTTTATTTAATTGATTATTGGGTGAATAATTTTCTTCAATATTTTTAGCAGCACGCTTTGCGAACACAAGACTTTCCAATAAAGAATTACTTGCCAGTCTGTTTTTTCCATGAACACCATTACAAGCAGTTTCTCCTACTGCATACAATCTTTCCATTGTTGTCTTGCTATGCTCATTAACATCTATTCCACCCATAAAGTAGTGTTGAGCAGGCACAACAGGGATACACTCTCTCGTTACATCATAACCTTCTTCTAAACATCTTTTATATATGTTAGGGAAATGCTCCTTTATTGTCGTTTCCGAAATAGGCTTAAATGATAACCATACATAATCTGTATTATCTTTTTTCATTTGTTCGAAAATAGCTTTTGTAACAATATCCCTTGGCAGAAGTTCATCTACAAATCTTTCTTTATTAGCATTAAGCAAAACAGCTCCTTCGCCACGAACGGATTCCGATATTAAGAAGCTTCTTCCTTTATTCTTTGAATATAGTGTTGTGGGATGAATCTGTATGTAATCTATATCTTTAACACCTATACTATTTTTTAAAGCAATAGCAACTCCATCACCCGTCAGGTGAGTAAAATTTGTCGTGTGTTCATAAAGCCCACCAATTCCGCCGGTAGCAAGAACAGTATAATCAGCTAAGATAGATTTAAACTCTCCATCTTCATCATAACCAACAACTCCGCAACACACATCGGATTCCTTAACAATATCCACAACAGTAAATCTCTCTATTAATGTTATATTTTTTCTTTCTTTAACTCTGTCTAGTAGCTTTGAAGTAATCTCTTTTCCTGTTATATCCTTATGAAACAAAATTCTTGGACTGCTATGAGCACCTTCTCTTGTATAAACAAATTCGCCATCTTTTTTCGTAAATTCGACTCCATATTCAACCAAATCATTTATGATACTTCCTGATTCTCTTAACATAATATCAACTGACTTTTTATTATTAAGATAATGACCCGCTTTCATTGTATCTTCGAAATACACATCATAATCATCGTCGTCTCTTAACACACAAATTCCACCCTGTGCCAAATATGAATCACTATTTTCTGCAATATCCTTTGAAAGAATAATTACATTTCTTTCTGCCGAAATATTTAATGCACAACATAATCCACTTACTCCGCATCCTACAATAATAATATCTGCGTTCATTATATACTCCCATCCGCCTTAAAGACACTAAAAGACTTATCTCGCCATCTCTAACATTTTTTCCAGTGGTACTAACGCTTTTCTTCTTACTTCGTCGGAAACAAAAACTTCATTTTCTCCTGTTTCTAAAACATTAAGAACCTTTTCTAATGTGTTCAATTTCATATCCATGCATATTGGTTTTTCGCCTGCAAAATAAAACTTCTTGTCCGGATTTTTGTTATTCAACTCATATCCAACACCATATTCAGTACAAATTATAAATTCTTCACATTCACTTTTTTCTGCAAAATCAATAATACCTGCTGTGCTTCCAACATAATCTGCAAAACTCAAAACTTCTGTCCGACACTCCGGATGAACAGCAACTAACGCATTTGGATAAAGCTCTTTAGCCTTTTTTACATCTTTAGAAGTTAACGCCGCGTGAATTGGGCAATATCCATCATTAAGTATAATATTTTTCCCGAGAACTTGTTCTGCAACATATCTTCCTAAGTTCTCATCAGGAATAAAGTATATATTTTCATTAGGCAAATTTTTAACAATTTTAACCGCATTTGAAGAAGTTACGCATACATCACTTAAACATTTAAGTTCAGCGGTTGAATTTATATAACAGACAACAGCCAAATCATCATATTTATTACGCATATCATTGATTTTCTCTTTATATGCCATATGTGCCATAGGACAATCTGCAACAATGTCGGGCATGAGAACAGTTTTATCGGGATTGAGAATTTTAGCACTCTCACCCATAAAGGAGACGCCACAAAAGACTATTACCTCAGCAGAAGTATTTTTCGCAATCTGCGCAAGATAATATGAATCCCCTATATAATCAGCTATCTTTTGCACATTATCATCAACATA
>JAZNCG010000160.1:0-8595 GCA_045587405.1 Ructibacterium sp.
CAAAGATACAAAAAAATATGCGAATAAAGAGATTTCGCTTGCTGGTTGGGTTAGAACAGCAAGAGATTCAAAAACATTTGGATTTATAGAATTAAACGATGGTTCATATTTTAAAAATCTGCAAGTAGTTATTGAGGATGAAAAGCTTGATAATTTTACCGAACTTTCCAAACAAAATGTTGGCGCGGCTTTGAGAGTAGAAGGGACTTTGGTTTTAACTCCCGAGGCAAAACAGCCTTTTGAAATAAAGGCTGAAAAGGTTTTGATTGAAGGCGCAAGCTCTCCAGACTATCCTCTCCAGAAAAAGCGTCATAGCTTTGAGTATCTCAGAACCATTCCGCATCTGCGCCCAAGAACAAACACCTTTTCAGCGGTTTTCAGAGTTCGCTCTCTTATTGCATATGCAATTCATAAATTCTTTAACGAACGCGGTTTTGTTTATGTTCACACCCCATTGATTACAGGTAGTGATTGCGAGGGTGCAGGCGAGATGTTTAAGGTTACAACCTTGGATTTAGATAATCTTCCCAAAAACGAAGATGGTGCAATTGATTACGCAAAGGACTTTTTCAACAAGCAGACATCTTTGACGGTTAGCGGTCAGCTTGAGGGTGAAGATTTTTCTATGGCATTTGGAGATATATATACATTTGGACCTACTTTCCGTGCTGAAAATTCAAACACAACCCGTCATGCAGCTGAATTTTGGATGATAGAGCCAGAGATTGCTTTTGCAGACCTTAAAGACGATATGCAGCTTGCAGAGGATATGCTTAAGTTTGTTATAAAATATGTTTTGGAGCAAGCTCCCGAGGAGATGAATTTTTTCAATAATTTTGTAGACAAGGGCTTATTGGAAAGACTTGATAATGTTGTAAACAACGATTTTGGACATGTAACCTATACAGAGGCAATTGAACTTTTGGAGAAGAGTGGCAAGAAGTTTGAGTATCCTGTTTCTTGGGGAATGGATTTACAGACAGAACACGAAAGATATCTCACCGAGGAAATTTTTAAAAAGCCTGTTTTCGTAACAGACTATCCAAAGGAAATAAAAGCATTTTATATGCGACTCAATGATGACGGAAAGACCGTTGCCGCTATGGATTGCCTTGTTCCGGGAATTGGCGAAATAATAGGTGGTAGTCAGAGAGAAGAGAGAATTGATATATTAGAAAAACGCATGGCAGAAATGGGACTTGAGCAGGCGGAGTATGCACATTATCTTGATTTAAGGCGTTTTGGCGGAACAAAGCATGCAGGCTATGGCTTGGGTTTTGAAAGAGCTGTTATGTATCTTACGGGTATGAGCAATATCCGCGATGTACTGCCATACCCAAGAACTGTAAACAGTTTGTACTAAGCAAGGAGGAATTAAGGTGTTATTGTTTGGTATACCTATCTGGAGAATAATATTAATAGCAATTCTTATTCTTTTAGTGGTTAAAAGAGCTGATGTAGTTGCCATCTTTGCTAAAACAAAATACAATAAGAGAATGTTTTTTGAATCAATGAAAATTTTTAAAATTGCAGATAAGGTCGGGAACCTCTCTGTTGGCAACAAAATTCTCTTAGGCTATGTATGTTTGCGTTGCGGTGAGATTGATGAAGCAAGAAAGCATCTTCAGTTTTGTATGACCTTAACGAAAGAAAAAACAGCCCAGAGATATCAGATAAAAAATTTACTTTCTCTTGTAAGCTGGAAGGAAGGAAATTTAGATGAGGCAATTGAGGCGTTGGAAGAAGTTATAGAAGATGGTTATAAGACCACAACTATTTATGAAAATCTTGGCATTTTCTATAATCTTAGTGGTGATTGTGAAAAGGCGCTGAAATTTAACCTTGAAGCTTATGACTATAACAGCGACGACCCTATTATCCTTGATAACCTGGCAGAAGCGTATGCAAAAGCGGGGGATTTGGAAAAAGCTACTGAGATGTACGAAAATCTTGTTAATCAAGACCCACCTCCAAGATTTCCTGAGGCTTATTACGGATATGGTTTGGTTTTGATTGAAAGAGGTCAAAGAGAAAAGGGGTTGGATATGATAAAAAAATCCTTTGAAAAACCTTATTCGTACCTTAGCATAAAAACAAAGGAAGAAATACAGGAGCTTTTTGTAAGCAAAGGCGGTATTTTATAATATCTACCAACATAAAAGAAAATATCAAAAGGGAAACGATTTCGTTTCCCTTTTGATATATGCGTTACTATTGTAACTTATTTATTATAATTAAATTTCGGCAAGCTCTGAAATACAATTTTTGCAAACTTTTTTCCCTTTAAATGAAATTACATCAGCTACATCATCGCAGAAAATACACGCAGGCTCATACTTTCTAAGTATAATAGTATCGTTTTCGACGAAAATTTCCAGCGGGTCTTTCTGCCCAATTCTTAACATTCCTCTTAATTCTTTAGGAAGAACAATTCGTCCCAATTCGTCAACATTTCTTACAATGCCTGTTGCTACAAAAACAAAACTACCATTCTCATTTGCTATATTTTCATCATTGGAAGAATACTTTCTTAGAACAATGCTCTCCCCTTCAACATAGATTTCCAAAGGATCTTTTTGAGCTATACGCATTGTATTGCGCAATTCTTTAGGGAGTACGATTCGTCCGAGTTCGTCAACTTTTCTAACAATTCCTGTCGATTTTATTGCCATAACCTCTACATCCTCTCTTTAAATATCGTTATTCTTTTCTTTACGACACAATTGTAACATTGTGGACAACAAAAGTCAAGGAAAATTTTAGAAAATTTTAATAATTTTGTAAATTATTTTCATATTATTCTATTTTTATGCTACTATTGGTAAATATTGTAATATTTTTAAGAACATTATCCCAATTTAGTTGGTTTTCTTCTTTTTCGTTTAAGAGTTTCGATTTAGTTTTGTTTTTTACTCCAAGAATATCCAATGAATTTCTTGAACATTCCTGCAAAAGCTCTGACATTTTATTTTCCAAATATCCTGAAAGAATTGCGCCATCATCAATATTCCCAGATACCAGTTTAGCCTTTATATTCGGCTCTGCAACAACTCTGTCGGGAAAATCTCCTTTGTTTACTTTTATTCGAGGAGATTTTTCATTTGTCACCAAAAACGATGAATTTCCTGCCCTGACTCCTATCTGCTTTGCTTTACCAACTAATATTTTATATATCATCGCTTTTTCGCTATCAGTTTCTGTTATTAGCGTTCCATTTTTAAAGATACCCATTCCGCAAAGCATCTCTTTTTCGGCAATTGGAATAACCGAGTCTTTGCCTATGTTTTTCCCGCTTATAACAAACTCTCTTAATCCAACAGAGGGGGCATAAGGAAGAGTTTCATCCTGAAAAAGGAGTTCGTAATATCGCGAGGTACTCTGTTCCAGAGAAGGATTAACCCCCTTTAGAAAGTTTTCGGAAGATTCTGCCAAACAAAGATTTGTACCCGAACGGATTTCATTTTCTCTGTATAGAACCTCCGTTTCATCCAAAATCCCTTCATAGGCAAGTTCCTTTGAAAAGACGATAACCTTTAAATGGGATAGTCGGGGATGTTTGCTGAGATGACTTCTCAATTTATTAAGACCTATATAAAAATCTTCTGCCTCCACTACAAAATTATTTACGGTTTTGTTCTCTGCCTTCTCTAAAGATGTTGTTTCTTCCTCCTCAGTTTCCATTTCTTTAACTTCTGTTTCATTTCCGTTTTCCAAGGGATTTGAAATTTGGAATGTGAGTATATATCCTCCATTTTGGCTTTTATCCATACCCAGTCCTATAATATATGCGCTTTCTTCTACTTCTGCGTTGTCATAGCATCCTGTTAAGGTAAAACAGAGGAACAACACAAAAACCCCTAAGCCTACTCCTTTGGCTACTTTTCGAGGATTAAGCAAATCACTGCATTTGATAATCATATGCAAAGCAAGTGATAAATAAAGGATTGCAGATATTATGAATGCGCCCAGATAAACGATATCCAATCGGGACCAAAATCGTCCAAAATATGCAGTTTTAGAAAGAGGATACATCGGGATTTCTCCCCATAGTTCTTTGGGATAGGTAGCATTTATAATACCTATAACTAATACATTTATTAAAACTCCTAAGCTTGCAGATAAAATAACAGTTTTGCCTATTTTTACATCATCTCTTATAAATGGCATTATTATAAATACTAAGACAATATCCGAATACATAAAAAGAGTCATAAGACCTTTGCCGAATACTCTTCCTACGCCTTTTCCAAGAACAGGCGTCAGATATTCAAAATATGCATTTTGTGTCGCCAGTATAATTATAAAAGCTATTATTATTCCTACCAAGGGTACTAATAATGAGTGCATTCTGTAAACAGCTCTGCCTCCACATAGAGCGGTTACGATTGCTCCGCCACAAAAAAATAATGCTAAAAACCACCAAGGCGACTGTGTATATGCCACATTTTCTAAAACAAATAAGCTTTCCCTTAAGACAAATACTACTGATGCAAGCCAAAAAGCTGTAAGAATTTTTCTCGCAACTCCACCAACAAAATATCCGCCTTTGTCTGCAATCCCAAGTATTCCTATGTCTTTATAAGGTATAATAAGCCTTAGGCAAATAAAAAGAATTATCAAAAAAATGACACCTGTATACAGGGCTGTAAGCCACGCACCACTTCCGCTTATATTAAAATAGGTAGCTGGATATTTGGTAAATATTTTATAAACACAAGAGTTAAAAACCATACAACCAAGCTCCCAACTACCTATAAATTTACGCTTATCATTCATCTTTTTTTCTCCTTTTTTATCCATTGTCGGCTTATATGAGGTTGTTTTACAGGGTCCTGGGTTTTCAAACTTTTCGGGCGCAGTTCCTTTTTCCATATAGGCTTAACCATCAAACTTCCCCATACAGAATCCCCGTTTTTAGGTGCGATAGGCGAAAGAAATGGAACACCAAAGCTCTCAGCAGAAGTTAGTATGCTTCCTGTTATAAACAGCGCAGATATAACCCCCAACAATCCTGCCATAGCTCCAAAGATTATAAATATAAATCTCATAAGGGAAAGAGAGCGTGACATAGAAACTGATGGTGTTGCAAAACTTCCTAATCCTGAAATGGAAACTATTATAATCAATATAGGACTTACAATATTTGCCTCAACTGCCGCTTGCCCCAGTATCAATCCTCCGATAATTCCCAAAGTTGACCCTACAGGGCTTGGGACACGAACAGAGGCTTCCTTTATCAATTCAAAGGCAAGCTCCATCAAAATAAGCTCCGCCGCAAGGGGAAAAGGCACTTTTTCTCGGCTTGCCTCTATGGCAAGTAAAAGGTCTGTTGGTAACATTTCGTTGTGAAATAACAAAATGGCAAGGAATAACCCAGGCAAAAACAGCGACAAAAACATTCCCATAAGTCTGATAAACCGCATAAAATTTGCTTCAGGAACTCTTACATAATTATCCTCCGACGCTTCAATTAAATCCGTTGCAGTTGTAGGAAGAATAAGAGCAAAAGGGCTTCCTTGAACAATTATTACAACCTTGCCTTCAGACAGCATTGTGGCAACTCTGTCAGGCCTTTCAGTTTTTAAGGTTCGGGTCATAGGGAATAAGCTCTCTTCCTCAATCAACATCTCTACATCTCCTGCAGAGAAAATATATGAGGTTTCAATCCCTTTAAGCCTTTTTCTAACCTCTTCAACAAGCTCGGCATTAGTAATATTTTTTATATACATAAGAGCACAAGGAGTTTTGCTCTGTGTTCCAACTTTTATATTTTCAGCGACTAAATCAGCATTTTTAAGTATTTTCCTAACCAAGGCAAGATTTGTTACTATAATTTCATTAAAAGCCTCCTGAGGACCTGATAAACTGGATTCCTGAACGGGCTTTCCTACAGAACGCCCACCCCAATTTTTAACATCTGCACAGAATACCGCATCACACCCGTCTACAAAAACCAAACAACACCCAAATGTCACCATTTCCTCAACAGAATCAAAATCCCTGAGAATAGATGAAGGCCCTACAGGTGTTATCTTTTTAAATATAGCTTCTTCCCTTGGTTCTGAAAGAGATTGGTCTATACCGCTTTGTAAAAGATTACGCATAAGATCTCTATTTATAAAAGACTTGTCCGTCATTCCATCATAAAATATCAAAAATGCAGATGCATAGCCGTCTTTAAACTTAACCTCAAATTCCCTGAATACTAAATCAAAATTTTTGGGTATGCTGAATCTTTCTTTTATATACGCCTTATTTTGGTTTATATCAATATATATTTTTCTTTCAGAGCTCATCATTTTATCCGACCTTTCTTCTTTCTAATTCCTATTATCGCCAACTATTGGCAAATTCATTCATATAAAGATACAGACAAAAAAATAAACAATATTTTTGTATAGTTTGAAAATATATATTTTCTTTGTGTAACCAAAAATTGATTTTCGCGTATGATAAAGTGAACACTAAATAGGAGGTGCAAAACAAAATGTTTGGAAACGGATGCGGTCTTGGAGGAGATTCCGGTCTTTGGATAATCATTGTTATAATTTTAATATGTTGTTGCAACGGCAATAACAATTATGGTAATCAACGCATGAATGGCTGCTGCGATTGCTAATGAAAATTGCTACATCCCTGCTTTGTCATTTTAATTTCTGAGAACAAAGCGTTAAATAAAAAACAAGGAGGTGTAAGTATGGGCTGCTTTGGCGGATTTGGCGGCGACAGCTGCCTTTGGATTATTATCCTTATAATTTTAATTTGTTGCTGCTGTGGTAACGATAATTGCGGTAACAACTGTGGTTGTTGCTAATTAATAATGGGGCTGTTCGTTGAACAGCCCCATCTAAATTTTATTCTTTTTCCAGTACTTCTTCTCTATAAGGAATTGCGTTAAGAACATTTGCTCTTGTTATACTGATTCCCGATGCACGAACAGCATATTTTGCCGAGATTTCCATCGGTAATCCATCTGCAAGGCAGGCTGCCAAAACACCATTAAATGTATCGCCCGCCCCTGTTGTGTCAACAGCTTTAACCTTCATTCCTTTAATAAAAATTTTATCGTTTACAGAGCAACCCTCGTCGCCTAAAGTTGTAACACAGTTAGCAAATCTGCTGACATCTATAAATTTCGACTCCTGCTTATTTGGAGTTACCATATAAACCGATTTTGCGGTTTTATCATCTATTTCTCTTGGGGGTGCAGGGTTTAAAATAATCTTAACACCATATTTATTTGCAATTTTTATTGCTGCTTTATTTACCTCGGGTGGTACTTCCTGTTGAAGAAGTAATATCTCGCTTTTTGCAATTTCACTTTCAAAGGAATAAACATCATCCTGGTTCAAAAAGGCTTCCTGATATTCCGTAACCTGATTTTCTCCGGTTTTATCTGTTAGGATATAGGCAATCGCGGTTTTTTTGCCTGTTTTTTTTGCAACAAGTCCTTTTATATTATTTTCTTTTATAACCTTTTCACATTCGGCCCCATTTGAATCATCGCCTATAGCTGTTAAAAAGGAAACCTCGGCTCCCATTCTTGCAGCTGCAATAGCTTGGTTTATTCCCTTCCCGCCTATTTCATAAAAAAGCCCATCAGCAATCAAGGTTTCACCTTTTTGATGGAAATGGTCTACATTCATAAAAATAGACATTCCGCATATTCCTATAACTGAAATCTTAGACATTTTATTCATCCTTTCCGAGTACATATTATAGGTGCTTTACTCTTGGAATATACTTATCAATAATGGCTCTGTTATGGGCCGCTCCGCCTTCTACATTTCCGCTCATATAAACAGGTAGATATACGCCTGCCTCTCCGCATTTTGCCGCAGCTTCCATTAATATAGATTGGACAATATAGGTACTCGTTATGGTGGACATACTACCCATTTTTGTATCACAGTTAGGTATGTCTATACAAGCATCTCCGTGAGGTACGCAGTTATCAATATGAATATCAACACAATCTGGCAAAAGGTATCCCTTTGAATATTCAACCTTAGCAGATGAATATGCCGAAGAGGATATACCGATTGTTTTAACCCCTGCCTCTTTTGCAACATCTGCCATCTCTACAGGAACAGAGTTTTTACCTGATGTAGAAATCACAAATAAAACATCGTTTTTTGTTATGTTATATCTTCTGAATATCTCAGGAGCAATACCCTGCATATGTTCCATAACACTGCTTTTAGCGGCTCCGTTAAACAACATTAAATCCGCATCCTGAATAGCACAAACATTTGCCAACCCACCTGCACGATAAAAGCTGTCAAGTCCTACTAAATGGGAATGACCACATCCGAAGATGTATATTATACCGTCATTTTTAATCACATCCGAAACTATATCAATCGCATCTTTAAAGGATTTTTCGCCCTTTGAGGCAACATTTTCAAGAGCAGATATAATATTTTTCAAATAATCTGTATATATCATAACTTTATCTTCCCTTCACAAAATTCAAAAAGTCTTCTATGACAATAGCATATTTTTAGGATATATTCAAGTAAATTTTGGAATTTGACCATTATGTATTGACAAAAACTAAGTTATATATTAAAATGCATAGGAATTTCAAACATA
>JAZNCG010000161.1:0-8005 GCA_045587405.1 Ructibacterium sp.
ATAGAGATTTGTGTAAGAAAAGTATAATAAATGCAGGAGATGTATCTTGCAAAATGTATATGGAATAATAATTAAATTATCAATATTAAGCAAGAAATAAAAGGAGAGTAGGTCATGGGAAAGGCGAAGGAAGAAAAGCAGAAAAAGGTAAAGATAAAATCTGATCGGGTGTTCAGCGACTTAAAAAAGAACTGGCAGTTGTATCTGATGATATTGATACCTGTAGTGTATATGTTTGTATTTAAATATATACCGATGTATGGAGCGCAAATAGCGTTTAAGGACTATCAGGCAAACAAGGGAATATTCGGGAGTGAATGGGTAGGCTTAAAGCACTTCCAAAGATTTTTCTCATCCCCCCAATGTTGGCAGTTGTTGAGAAATACATTAGCATTGAGCTTATATTCATTGTTTTCATCAATGCCATTACCTATAATTTTGGCAATATGTTTTAACTATATGAGAAATGAAAAGTTCAAGAAATTAGTACAGATGGTTACATATACGCCGCACTTTTTATCAACAGTAATTATAGTAAGTTTGATAACATTGTTATTTAACGCTCGTTCGGGTGTAGTAAGTAGTATAGCATTGAAGTTAACGGGAGAGAGATTAAACATATTGGGAACGGCAGGAGCGTTCAGACATTTGTATGTATGGTCAGGAACATGGCAAACCTTAGGATGGGCGTCAATCTTGTATGTATCAGCGCTTTCTGGTGTAGACCCGGCGTTGCATGAAGCGGCAATGATAGATGGAGCCAGCAAATGGAAGAGAGTATGGCATATAGATATACCAACGATATTGCCGACAATAGCAATATCAATGGTAATGAGTATGGGCGGTGTGTTATCGGTAGGATTTGATAAGACATTTATGATGCAAAACTCTATAAACTTAGAGGTATCGGAGGTATTGAGTACCTTTGAGTATAAGCGAGGAATAGCGTCGAGCATACCGGATTATTCATATCCCTCGGCGGTAGGATTGGCGATGTCAATTGTAAACTTTATATTGGTAATGTCAGCCAATAAGATATCGAATAAGCTGTCAGGCTATGGATTATGGTAAGGGGGAAGAAGATATGTCAAGAGTAAAATCAAAATCAAAATTAG
Organism: Ructibacterium sp.; assembly: GCA_045587405.1. Taxonomy (GTDB): domain Bacteria; phylum Bacillota; class Clostridia; order Monoglobales; family Monoglobaceae; genus Ructibacterium. The sequence goes on from JAZNCG010000161.1 coordinate 1,116, forward strand.
GAAAGAGAACAACATCAGATACAATCTTTGATATATTGAATTATGTCATATTAACAATCTTATTAATAATAATAGCATACCCGTTGATAGTAGTACTAAGTTCATCGTTCAGTGATCCAATAGCGTTGTTATCGGGAAAGGTATTTTTCTTGCCGATAAATCCAACACTTGATGGATACACAGCGGTAATAGCGCATCCTGATATATGGCAAGGATTTTATAACTCAGTATTGTATACAGGCTTTGGAACATTAGTAAGTATGATAGTATCAGTATTGGCAGCATATCCGTTGTCCAGAAAGGATTTTACATCGAGAGATTGGATATCATTGATGTTTGCATTTACGATGTGGTTTGGAGGCGGAATGATACCGCACTATTTGTTGATAAAGAGCTTAGGATTATATAATACAAGATTGGTAATGATAATACCTGCGGCAATGAATGTATGGAATATGATAATTATAAGAACATATTTCCAGAGTAGTTTACCGGGAGAGTTGTTAGAATCGGCGAAGTTGGATGGATGTAGCGACTTTAAGTATTTATTGAGAATAGCGTTGCCGTTGTCAAAGCCTGTATTGGCGGTAATAGCTTTGTACTATGCGGTAGCATTCTGGAATGCATTCTCATCAGGATTTATTTACATTAACAAGCAAGAGTATCAGCCACTTCAGGTAGTATTAAGAGATATCTTGTTATTGAATACAACCCAAGAGATATCAGTAGATGTAACCAAAATGGCGAGGAGCGAATCCATGAGTGAGTTGCTCAAATACTCATTGGTAGTAACAGCTAGTCTCCCAATGTTGATAATTTACCCCTTTGCGCAGAAATATTTTATCAAGGGTGTAATGATAGGTTCTGTAAAAGGTTAATATTTGGGTTAAAAAATCGTAGTAGCAAAGGAGGGTTTTTGTGCCCTCCTTATAGATTGTCAAAGAAGCCGTATTTGCATCAAGTAAATTGCGGGTTCTTCTTATTTTTATGAAATTTAATAGAAAAACAGGTATTTTGGAAGGGGTATTATTGCCCCTTCCATTTCCATTTTGCAATCTTTTTCAAATTCATATATTTTTGAAAAATCTACAGCACTGCTTATTTCTCTTAACAAATGTTCTTTGGGTGCTAAATCTTCTATGCTTATCATTTCTACTTTATAGCTGTTTTCATATCTTTTTTCATCATCTTTCATCACCATATTTATTATACCATAAGTAAAAATGCTTGATGTGATTATTATACCATAAAACAAAGAAAATCCCAGATTTTTCCGGACTTTTTCGACAACCTGAAAGCACCGATGCGTAAATCGTATCGGTATTTTTGTGGGTGTGGAGGCGCACAAAAGGCTCCCTGCAAGAGGGGGGTGTGGCGAAAGAAAATAATAAAAGATAAATTAAATATTAAAAAGACCTGTGTTTGTATGTAAGATATTTTAAAGTCAAACAAGTTTTTTTGTATGTAAAGTAAGGATTAAATCTAAAGAGGAAATATATTTTATAGGTTCTAAAGTCGGACAAATCCTCATAGTATTCTACAAAGAAAACATAAGAGGTGGTAGGCGATGAACAAGGACAAAATAAAAGAGGTGTTAGTGTATCTGCCCATTGGCATAAGAAGTCGATTGGAAAAAATAAGCCTTTTAGAAGGTATTGAGATTGAAGAAGTAAGATTGAGAGCCAACGCACCACTTACAATTGGGGTGTGGGGTGAGAGTTGTTTTATAACACCAACAGGAGGGGTTACAAACCATGAAAATGATGCATATCGTGTTACGAAAGAGGAGTTGCAAGGGGCGTTTTTTGCGGTCTGCGAAAATTCGGTATATGCCCATATGGAGGAGCTACGCCAAGGGTTTATTACCCTTAAAGGGGGTCATCGTGTGGGGATTTGCGGCAGAACGATCTGCGAAAATGGAGAAATTAAAACCTTCAGGGAGGTTAGTTCCCTTAATTTCAGAATTGCTCGCCAAATTATAGGTATTGCAGATTCAGTTATTGATATGATTATAGAGGGAAGTCGGGTGGATAGCACATTGATTATTTCTCCGCCTCAAATGGGAAAAACAACCCTGCTCAGAGATTTAACACGACAAATTTCAAACAGAGGATTTAAAACCGCTGTTGCAGATGACAGAGGAGAAATAGGGGCGATGTATGGTGGTGTGCCTGAAAATGATGTTGGTGCACAGACGGATATTATAGATAATGCTCCCAAAGGGCAAGCAATTTTAATGTTGCTCAGAACGATGTCGCCAAGGGTTATAATAAGTGACGAAATTGCTGCTAAAGAAGATGCAGATGCTATTTGCTTAGCTCATGGGACAGGAGTTTCGGTTATAGCAACAACTCACGGAGAATCCTTGGCGGAGGTAAAAAAAAGATTAGTCTTAAAACCTTTGTTTGAGATGGGGGTTTTTAAAAAGGCAATCATAATAGAGAGGGATTTTTCAACATTGAATTCAATAACCTATACAAAGATGGTGAATTTATGACATGGAGAATTGTTGTCGGAACTATAATTGTTTTTTGTTGCAGTTATATAGGAATAAGCTTTTCTAAGAATGCACAAAAAAGGGTTTTACAGCTTAAAGCGTTTTGCGAGATGCTGAATATACTAAGCTTCAATGTTAATTTTTTGACATTACCTCTTAAGGAGGCGATGTTGCGGACAGCTGAAAGTCGAGAAAAGATAGTAAAGAATGTCCTTATGGCGGCAGTGGGAATTTTAGATAGTAAAGCTGACGCTTCTGCAAAAGAGGCATGGATAGAGGCTATAGAACAAAATAAAAGTGGTATGGCATTAAAACCAAGTGATATAGAAATTTTAAAGGCTTTAGGAGAAAATTTTGGAAAGGGAAATAAGGAGGACTGCCTGAATAATATTAATCTAACTATTGCAAAATTAAAAATTGTAGAAGAAGAGGGAGAAGAGGAAATAAAAAAGGAAGGCAAATTGTGGCGGGGATTGGGATTTTTGATAGGAGTTTTTGTTGTAATAATTCTCTTTTAAAGAAATAGCGGAGGAATTATGGACGGAGTTGATTTAATTTTTAAGGTGGCGGCAATAGGTATAATTGTTGCAGTTTTGAATATGTTGCTTGTTCGGGCGGGAAGAGACGACCAAGCTATGATGACAACTATTGCAGGGCTAGTTGTAGTGCTATTTGTGGTGGTGCAAGAGATTAGTAAGCTTTTTGAAACTATAAAAAGCGTATTTGGATTATAGATATGGAAATTATTCAGGTTGTTGGAATAGGGTTGATAGCGGCGTTGCTTTCTGTTTTAATTAAACAATATCGCCCTGAGATTGCTATGGCGTTGCCCATGCTTGGAGCAACGGCAATTTTTCTTATTATATTCCCATATCTGAGGATAACATTGGATATGTTTGATGATATAGCAAATCGTGTTGGGGTAGAGAGCCAATATATGAAGATTATACTTAAAATTATAGGGGTTTCTTATGTATGCCAATTTGCATCGGAACTTTGCAAAGATGCAGGGGAGATTGCCTTAGCAGGGCGCATAGAATTTGCGGGGAAAATAATAATTCTTGCCTTTTCTATGCCTGTCATTTATAGATTGCTGGAGGTAGTCAGCAAAATTATAAATTTTTAAAAGGGACAAATGATGGAGTATGAAAAAGATAATCTCAATTATAATGGCTGTTTTGTTGTTGTCTATAACTGTTTTAGCAGAAGAAGACGCAGATGAAATTTTAGAATCATACTCGGAGATGTATGGGGGGATTTTTGAAAAAGGTATAGACGAAGCAAATGCCTATTTATCATTTAATGAATTAATTCCAAATACAAAGCCTAAAGAAATGTTAAAAAATATTATGAATGGAGAACTTGATGTTTCTGTTCAGGAGCTGTTTAAAATAATTGTTAAAGGTCTGCTTGGTGAGGTTTATAACAGCCTTCATCTTTTGGGGTTGGTTGTGGCATTAGCTGTTTTATGCGCATATCTAATGGGATTGCAGGAAGGGTTTGGGAAAGAAGGTGTTCAAAAGAGTGCTTTTTTTGTCTGCTACATAACAATTGCAATAATTTCGTCAACAGCTTTCTATGATGGGGCAAAATTGGCAGGGCAGGCTATTGAAAATATTTCATCTTTTATGAAGATTATAGTGCCTGTGGTGATAGCGACCCTCGTGGCATCAGGCGCCCCGATTTCTGCATCTGTGTTCGAGCCTGTGTTAATTGCAACTGTGGAGATTGGAGTTGCAATTGTTCAAGGGGTATTCATTCCTTTAGTTATGGTGACGACAGCATTGAATGTTGTTAACAATCTTTCGGATAGGTTTAAAACTGACAGAATGGTAAAATTTATAACCCAGCTGGTAAAATGGGGGCTGAGTATTATGTTGACAATATTTGTAAGTGTGGCAGGGCTACAAAGTATCGCAGCTTCGGGAGCAGATGGAATTACCATTAAGCTTACAAAGTTTGCTGCATCAAATCTAATTCCGGTTGTGGGAGGGATTTTGTCGGAGTCTGTTGAAACGGTAATGAGTTGTAGTGCTCTTATAAAAAATTCTGTGGGGATAATGGGGATAATAGTTATGGGGGTAATTGCAATAACGCCTCTTTTGAAAATAGCAGGGATTTTGCTTATATTCAGACTTGCGGCTGCAATTTCAGAGCCTGTGTCCGAGCCTAAGATAATAAAATGCATTTCCGAGCTTGCAAATTCAATATCCTTGTTGTTTTCAATGCTTGCCGCGACAACGGTTATGTTTATTGTTGTGCTGACAATAATGATAAATGCAGGGAATGTGGTGGTTATGATGGGTAGGTGATAAAGTGATTGAGGGGTTAAAAAATTGGGCTATGACTCTTGGAACAATTGCTGTTTTAGGGTCTATATGTGAAATGGTTATTCCTGATGGGAGTTTTCAGAAATATGTTCGCCTTGCTATAGGGTTAATTTTAATTTTAGCATTGTTGTCGCCTATAATGACTTTGTTTGATAAAGGGATAGAAAACAATTTTTTCGAAATTGAAACAAAGAATACAGAAAACAAAGGGAAAACAGCGGTTGAAGAGGCTCAAAAAGGAGAGGTTATTTCGCTTTATAAAAAGAAGCTCCAAAACTCAATGGAGGGCATATTGTCGGAAACGCTTGGCGATGAGGAGTGGAAGGTAAAATGTGTAGTTAACGAAGGTCAAGGAGAGCGTTTTGGTGAAATAGAAAGGGTAGAAATTTATTCAAAAACGGGCAATATTACAGATGCAAAAGATATAATAAGCAAGGAGTTTGGTATTAACGAAAAGGTAATAAGCGCAAGAGTAGGAGGGTAGAGGTGATAGCCCATAAAATAGAGGATAAGTTAAGGGTGTTTTCGGAAAGAGGAGGGAATGGCGAAAAGAAAAAAACAAATATACTTATGGCTGTAATATTGGCGTTTGCCATACTGCTTTTAGGATTTTCAGGCTGTGAAAAAGACGGAAAAGAAGAAAAGGGTGGCAGGGAAGAAAGCTTTTCTGCAAATGAATATACAAACAACATAGAAAAACAACTGCAGGATATTTTGGGAAAAATAAGTGGAGCAGGAGAAGTTTCTGTTTTTATATATGTTTATGATGAAGGCGAAAAGGTTTTGGCTACCGATGAGAGTAGTAAATTTAACGCTGAAAAAGAGGAGGAAAATAATAAAAATGAGCAGAAAGAGTTTGAAGAAAAGGTAGTTTTAAGCGGGGGTTCTGCTGAAAGTCCTTATGTAATAAAGGAAAAACTACCGACTCCTATGGGTATATTGGTTGTAGCCAAAGGTGCTAAAAATAAAGAGGTGCGAGATGAAATATATGATGCGGTAAAGGCAACATTTGGAATTTCAGCACACAGAATAAAGGTTAGCTATTAAATAGTCAAATCAGCCCACAGGTCAGGCTATTTTAAAATAAAGGAAGTGGGCAGAAAGGCGTGATACAATATGGGTAAAAAAGGTAAAATGATGTTCAAGGGAAAGCAGGTTTTGTTGTTAGGACTGGTGGCATTGGTTATAACAGCAGGTTATTACAGATGGACAACGGAGGTAGAAAAGCTGGAGGCTGTACCTACAACGGGAGATAGTATGCCTGTAAATCAGGAAAATACAGGGGAGGAGCAAAAAAATCAGGAAAAAGAAGAGAATAGTGGAGAAAGCAACGAGAATATAAACAAAAGCGCTGAAGAGCTGCGTAGGGAAAGGGATAAAGGCAGAGATGAAATCATAGAACAATGGCAGAAAATTGCCCAAAGCGGAGAAGCTGGACCCGATACAAAGCAACAGGCAGAAGAGAGGGTTAAAACAGCAAATTTATGGGCAGAAAAAGAGAGGGCAATTGAAAACATGATTAAATCCAAAGGCTTTGGAGATTGCTTTGCAAGAATTGGCGAAAATGGTGTTTCTGTAACGGTTTATGGCGGGGATATAGACGGCTCTAAGGTTTCTCAGATTAAGGATATAATTATATCTGAAACAGGTGTTGATGTTAATAGTATAAAAATAAGCGCTCAATAAAAATGCTTATAAAAAGCTAACAAAAATTTTAAAAAAGGTCTATGCATATTTACATATTGATAGAAGAAATATCCCGAATAAGGCACAATTAACATTTTGCGTGATAGCAAAATAGACAATAGTACCCCCTGAAAATTTGGTCATAATTACTCGCGAAATTTTAAAAATTAGCCCTTTAGACAAATTAACTAAAAAATTTTTTTTAAGTTTGTGTAAATAGGCTCTAACATTATTTGAAGAAGTATGATAGAATAAGCTTAATAAATTTTGAACATAAATTTTTAGGAGGTTATAAGTTATGGCAAGTTTGAGTCTTAAGAATATTACAAAGACTTATACAGGTGGATTTACTGCCGTTACAGATTTTAATTTGGAGA
>JAZNCG010000162.1:0-4930 GCA_045587405.1 Ructibacterium sp.
ATTTCCGGAAATTATTCTGAGGCAAAGAAGTATCTTGATGATTTAGATGAAAGCAAAATGAGTGATGAGCAGAAAAAACAGGTGGAATCACAGCAAGAAGAAATTGACGAAGCTTTAAAACATAGAGAAAAAACTGATACTGAGAAGGATTTTACGCTAGAAAAAGCCATCGAATATTTGAAAGAGGAGTATCCCATTAAGGGTGATTTAGGGGAAGGAATTGAACCTAAATATGATAATGCGCAGAAGAAATATTATGAATTTATAATTCAAAATAAGGCTGGAGTTATTTTGACGCTACATGTTTATGGAAGTGGTGAAATCAAAATTGTTGAAAGGCGTTAATTTTTATGAGAAAAATTTTAAGTCGGGTACGCAGAGCTGTTGATGACTATAGTATGATTGAAGATGGAGATAAAATTGCTATCGGAATATCAGGTGGAAAAGATAGCCTGACCTTGCTTTGCGCATTGTCTGCTCTTAAAAGATTTTATCCCCAAAAATTTGATATTATTGGTGTTTCGTTAGATATGGGTTTTTCTGACACAAGTTATGATGAAGTTGCTAAACTATGTGAGAAAATTAATGTAGAGTATTTTGTTAAAAAGACAGATATTGCAGAGATTATTTTTGATGTTAGGCAAGAAAAAAACCCTTGTTCCCTATGTGCTAAGATGCGTAGAGGAGGAGTAAACGATGTTGCCGTAGAACTTGGTTGCAACAAGGTTGCTCTGGGACATCATAACGAAGATGTCTTGGAAACATTCTTTTTGTCATTATTTTATGAGGGTAGATTAAATTGTTTCTCGCCACTTACATACCTTTCGAGAAAGGATATTCATGTAATCAGACCATTAATATATGTAGAAGAAAAAGATATAAAGAGTTATACTTACAGAGAAAAATTGCCGATTGTTAAAAGTACTTGTCCTATGGATGGCAAATCTAAGCGTCAGGATATGAAGGATTTTATTTTCAATAAAAGTAAAGAGGATAAATTTTTTAAGACAAAGACTATGCACGCTATTCAAACAGGATTGCCAAACTGGATAATTGATTAATCTAAAAGGAGTGAAGTAATATGGATAAAATTAAGAGAGTAAAGAAAGCTGTTATTCCCGCAGCAGGTTGGGGTACTCGTTTTTTGCCTGCTACTAAATCAATGCCAAAGGAAATGCTTCCGATTGTTGATACCCCGACAATTCAATACATAATTGAAGAGGCTGTTAATTCAGGAATAGAGGATATTTGTATTATAACCAGCCCACACAAAAAATCTATAGAAGATCATTTTGACAGATCTAAGGAATTAGAGTATACACTTGAGAAAAGTGGAAAATTTGAATTAGCGGATAGTGTTAAAAAAATTGGAGAGATGGCAAAATTAGTTTCAATTCGTCAAAAAGAAGCTTTAGGATTAGGTCATGCTATTTTGTGTGCAAAGAGCTTTGTTGGTGACGAATCATTTGCAATTTTGCTTGGCGATGATGTTGTGTATAATGATGAAAAACCTTGTATCGGACAGTTGATAGATGTGTATAATAATACAGGAAAATCTGTATTAGGTGTTCAATCTGTTCCAATGGAAGATATTCATAAGTATGGTTGCGTTGATGGAGAAAAAATAAGCGATAGAATTTATAATGTTAATTCTATGGTTGAAAAGCCAAAGACGGAGGAGGCTCCCAGTAATTTAGCTATTTTAGGAAGATACATTGTTACTCCTGAGGTTTTCGGATATCTTGAAAATACTAAACCTGGTGCAGGTGGTGAAATTCAGTTAACAGATGCTCTTAAAGCTTTGGCCATAGAACAAGGTATGGTTGCATATGATTTTATTGGCAGAAGATACGATGTGGGAGATAAAATGGGATTTTTAGAAGCTACAGTTGAGTTTGCCTTAAGACGCGATGACTTGAAAAATGATTTTCTTGATTATCTCAAGGGGATTGTTAAGTAATGAATATTGTGGCAATTTTAAAACTGGCAATAAATGATTGCAAAAGTAAGTTTGCAGGCTCAAAACTTGGATTTATATGGTATTTTTTTAGTGCTGTATTAACAATTGGAATTTATTGTTTTGTGTATATGATTGCACTTGAGGGGACATCTGACGGGGATGTCCCTTATTCCATTTGGTTGATTTGTGGAATAATTCCGTGGTTTTTTTTCTCGGAGGGCTTAAGCGGAATTGTAAATATCTTTAGAGATTATAGTTTTTTAGTCAAAAAAACTATGTTTGATATTGAAATTCTTCCTTGGGTTAGATGTATTTCTGCGACATTTTTACACTTGATATTTATTATTGTTACTTTTATATCTGTTTCATTTTATAGAATCCCATTTAGGGTTGAAAATTTCTGGATAATTTATTGGGTAGTAGCTGAATTTTGTTTTATATTAGCTCTGGGAAGAATATTGGCTGTTTTGAATGTGTTTTCTAAGGATATTTCTTTTGGTATTAATGTTGTTTTACAACTCGGCTTTTGGGTTACACCTATTTTTTGGAATATAGATAATTTGCCATTTTTTTTGCAAAAAATTTATAGTTTTAATCCGGTTTTAATTATAATCAATGGGTATAGATATAGTTTTATTGGTGGAGAAAGTATCACTGAATTTTCACATATTTATTTATGGAGTTTATGCCTTGCTTTTTATATTTTGGGTCAGATAATAATAAAAAAATATAAAGGGATAATAGCTGATAGAATTTAAAAAAGACAGTTGCCTTTTTGTGGCAACTGTCTTTTACTAATTAGTCTTTTTGGTTTTCTTGAATGATTTTGTCAATTATATTTTGGGGAGCTTCCTGATAGCGTTCAAATTCAAAATCAAAGTTACCTCTTGCCTGAGTTATACTTCTTAGGTCAGATGCATAGGTATGCATTTCAGCCATTGGAACTTCGCCCTCAATCAAGGTGAGTCCGTTCTCGGTGGGGCTCATTCCAAGCATTTGACCTCGACGCTTATTTATATCTCCAATAATATCACCTGTATAACTGTCAGGAACATAAACATTAAGATGGCCAATGGGTTCAAGAATAACGGGAGACGCTTGTTCCATACCGACTTTATATGCAATATTTGCAGCAATTTTAAATGCCATTTCAGATGAGTCTACATCGTGGTAAGAACCATCAAGCAAGGTGGCTTTTAAACCTGTCATTGGATAACCTGCTAAAACACCATGTTGCATTGATTCTGCCAAACCTTTTTCAACTGCTGGGAAGTAACCCTTAGGTACGCTTCCGCCAAAGACCTTTTCTTCAAAAATCAATCCTTCCGAATCCGTTGGTTCAAACTCAATCCAAACATGACCATACTGTCCATGACCACCGGATTGTTTTTTATGCTTACCTTCAACCTTAACCTTTTTGCGAATAGCTTCTCTATAAGGAACTCGAGGTTGTTCAAAGGAAATATCAACACCAAATTTATTCTTTAATTTACTGATTATAACATCAATATGTTGATCCCCTAAGCCTTTTAATATTTGCTGATGAGTTTCTTTGTTTGTTTCAAGAACAAAGGTTTTGTCTTCTTCCATAAGTTTTGTTAAGCCTTGAGCTATCTTTTCTTCATCACCTTTTGCCTTAGGTACAACCGCTAAAGACATATTTGGTTTAGAGAACTTAATTCCATCTAACTGAAGTGGATGATTTAATCCGCTAAGAGTATCCCCAGTACCTGTTTTAGTAAGTTTCGCAACTGCACCAATGTCGCCTGCGGATAATCGTTCAGATTCAATTTGCTTTTTGCCTTGTACAACAAAAATTTTACCAATTTTTTCATTCACATCTTTGTTCATATTATAAAGAGTTGTATCGGGTGTCATAACTCCCGAGAAAACTTTAAAATACGAAAGTTTTCCGACATATGGGTCGGCAACTGTTTTAAAGACAAGAGCAGAAAGCGGGTCACTTACATCAATTTTTAATCTTGAGTCGGAACCATCCTTCTTTTTGCCAATAACAAATTCTTCGCGACTATCGGGTGCTGGGAAGTATGCATGTATTGCATTCATTAAAGAGGATATACCAAGTTTATGATAAGCGCTTCCGCAAAGGACCGGAACAATGTCGCCTTCAGCTACACCATATCGTAACGCTTCGTACATTTCGGGCAATGTAAATTCTTCACCGTTGAAGTATTTATCCATTAATTCCTCTGATGTCTCTGCTACGGCTTCATTAATCATATCACGAAGAGGAGCAAGTTCATCTTCCATACCGGCGGGCATTTCTGCTGTAACAGTGCGGTCACCGTCAAATTTTCTGGCTTCTTTTTCAACAACATTAATAAATCCTGTTATTTTTTCGCCTTCACGAAGAGGAAGCTGGAAAGGTGCAATTTTCTTACCATATTTATCTTTGAGTTGTTGAAGTACATTTTGATAGTTAACCCGTTCGTCGTCTACTTTGTTTATAAAAATAATGCGTGGAATTTTATTTTCATCGCAATATTCCCAAGCTTTTTCAGCACCAACGGTTAAGCCGGATTTACCACTAAGGACAATGATTGCGGCATCTGCAACTCGAATTGCTTCTTGAACTTCGCCAACAAAATCGAAATAACCCGGTGTATCCAATATATTAAACTTAACACCATTCCAATCACAAGCAGCGATACTGGTACTAATGGAGAACTTTCGTTTGATTTCCTCCGGGTCGAAATCCATAACTGTATTTCCGTCAGTTGTTCTACCCATACGATCTGTATTACCTGATGTGAAAAGCATTGCTTCGGCTAATGATGTTTTTCCTGAGTTACCATGCCCTAAAAGACAAAAGTTTTTAATTTTTGATGTGTCATATAATTTCAAACGACAGCCCTCCTAAATGTTTTTTTGTTAGTAATTACATATATTTGCATATGTTACTTTATATGTTACTTTATATGTAAGTCGGATCGTAGCCATGTCGTTCTG
>JAZNCG010000163.1:0-5887 GCA_045587405.1 Ructibacterium sp.
CACAGAGCTTATCAATTCACCGAAATATGAGTCATTAAAAGAACAGTTCCCGGCAGATGTAACCACCATTCATAACGGTTACTTCTCTCAGGATAAAAAAGGTGTATTCAAAGATACCAAAGGCGATACAACCGCAGACTACGATACATACAACACCATTATGAAAGATAAGGAATGGTTACTCAGCTATGATTGTCCACTTCGCTTTATCTTCTCTCACTCTGCTCTTAAAGAGGGTTGGGATAATCCGAATGTCTTTCAGATTTGTACCCTTATCGACCAAAAGAATACCTTTACTTGCAGACAAAAGGTTGGTAGAGGTTTAAGACTTTGTGTTGACCAAACGGGCGAAAGAATTGAAGATAAGAATATTAACATTCTTCATGTAATGGCAAACGAAAGCTTTGCTGAATTTGCAGAAACTCTGCAAAAAGAAATCGAAACAGAAACCGGAGTTAAGTTCGGTACACTTCAAATTAGTCTGTTCAGCGGTCTTACATATACAGAAACTAAAACTGTTGAAAAGACTATTACTAAAGAGCAGGCACAGACAGTTGTTGAAGCATTAAAGACAAGCGGAGCCGTAACAAGTGACGGAAAAGTTGATGTTCAGAAAGCTACAACCGAAGTTATCGTACCTAAAGAACTTGAAGCCGTTAAGTCAGAAGTTATTAAGGTTATTGAAAAGAGCGAAACTGTTGATGTTGAGGAAATCGCAGGAACCTCTTACACCGAAGAAGTTGAAGAAGAAAAGACAGTTACCTATGACGATGCAAAGGAACTGATAACACACTTTGAAGATAAAGGCTATGTATCAAAATCAGGAAAGATTAAAGATACAATGAAAGAAGCTCTCTTAAACGGAACTCTTGACCTTCCGAAGAAATTTGAAGCAGCAAGAGAAAGACTTGAAAGCATCGTTAAGAAAGCCGACAACAGAGTGCCTATCCGTGACGATTCTAAAGAGGTTATTGTCCGTCTTAACAAGCAGGTAATGCTTTCCCCTGAGTTTATGGAATTATGGGGTAAAATCAAGCAGAAAACCGCTTACAGAGTGGTTATTGATACACCAAAGCTTGTTGAGAACTGTGTAAAGGAATTAAAGGCTATGCCGCAAATTCCAAAAGCAAGACTTATTTCTAAAACTGCTGATATTGATATTCAGAACGCAGGTGTCAACTATGTTGAAACAGAGTTCAGAACAACCGACTTGGAAGATACATATACATCACTTCCTTATATTCTCGGTATTATCAGCGAAGAAACACTTATTAAGAAATCAACTGTTGCTGAAATCATTATGAAAAGCGGCAGAGCACAAGACTTCTTAAACAATCCGCAGAGCTTTATGGAACAATGCCTGCAGATTATCAAAAACAACCGTCACGCACTTGCTATTGACGGAATTAAATATGTGAAGCTTGACGGAAAAGAATACTATGCACAAGAAATCTTTGATTCAAGTGAGCTTGTAGCATACCTTGATAAGAACGCAGTTAAGGTTGAACATAGTGTCTATGACCACATTATCTATGACAGTTCAACTGTTGAAAAGCCTTTTGCACTTGCACTTGACAACGATCCTGATGTAAAGATGTTCTTCAAAATTCCTGACAGATTCAAAATTGACACACCAATCGGAACATATAACCCGGATTGGGCGGTGCTTTGGGAAAAGAACGGCGAACAAAAACTTTACTTTATCATTGAAACAAAAGGCACAACTTCGCTCTTTAACTTAAAGACACCGGAGCAATTAAAGATACATTGTGGTATGGAGCATTTCAAAGCACTTGATAACGGCCTTGAAATGCATGTAGCAACCGATTGGAACAAATTCAAAATAAACGAGTAAACAAGGTGGTGATACCGTGACGGATACAGAATTTAATACACTTCTTGACGAGGTTGTATCTTCTCTTGAGGAAAAAGGCTACGAACCCTATGAGCAGATTTACGGATATGTTCAGACAGGTAATGAAACCTATATAACCCGTCACGGTAATGCACGGGAAAAAATTAAGCTATTGGATAATAGCAAATTAAAAGCGATTGTATATTCCAAAGTAAAAGGAGCTGAAAGAATTGGATAAGAGTCTTGATGAAATTATATCTGCTTTAGCTATCAGAATAAATGAAGTCTATCATTTAGAAAAAGCTGAAGCTATAAGGAAGCTTCGTTCTACCTCTTTCTTCTCCGAGCTTCAAAAAGAAGAAAACGAACTGTGGAAACGAGATATTGAAGAACTGTTCTCGCTCTATCAGGACGAGGTTGAAACCGGGCATTTCACTATTTGATTTATAACTTTTAGGAACTTTGTCATAATATATAATCGAAAGGAGCATAAAAATGGATAATCAAAGAAAAAACCGAACTTATCTTTGTATTGACTTGAAATCGTTTTATGCTTCTGTCGAATGTATAGAACGAGAGCTTGATCCGCTTAAAACTAACCTTGTTGTTGCGGACAGTTCACGAACTGAAAAGACAATCTGCCTTGCTGTCACACCGAGCCTTAAAGCTCATGGTGTTTCAGGCCGTGCAAGATTGTTTGAGGTTGTTCAGAGGGTTAAGGAAGTAAACCGTCAAAGAAAATGGAAAGCTCCCGGAAAAGAATTTACCGGAGAATCATACGATGCTGATGAGTTACAAACAAACCCTTCACTTGCACTTGGATATATCGTAGCTCCGCCCCGTATGGCTCATTATATGGAATATAGCACAAGGATTTATGATGTGTACCTGAAATATATCTCTGCTGAAGATATTCTTGTGTATTCCATTGACGAGGTATTTATGGATATTACAAGTTATCTGAATACCTATAAAAAGACCGCACACGAATTGGCAATGACAATTATTCGTGATGTGCTTGCAACAACGGGAATTACTGCTACTGCAGGAATAGGTACGAATATGTATCTTGCTAAAATAGCAATGGATATAACTGCAAAGAAAATGCCACCTGATAAAGACGGTGTACGCATAGCTGAACTTGATGAAATGAGCTATCGTAAAGAACTTTGGGAACATAAACCCCTTACGGACTTTTGGAGAGTTGGTGCAGGTTACTCAAAAAAACTTGAAGATAACCGAATGTTTTGTATGGGAGATATTGCAAGAGCATCTACCACTCCGCACGGCAGAAAGCTATTAAAAAAGCTTTTTGGTATAAACTCAAAAATGCTTGTTGACCACGCATGGGGATATGAGCCTTGCACTATCGAAGAAGCAAAGGCTTATACACCGAGCACAAAGAGTATGAGTGTCGGACAAGTTCTGCATTGCCCTTATGACTTTGACAAGGCAAGGATAATAGTTTGGGAAATGCTTGAGCTTTTATCTCTTGACTTAGTTGAAAAAGGTCTTGTTACAAATCAGATTGTTCTAACCATTGGTTATGACATAGAGAACCTGACAAACCCGGAGATAAGCAAGTATTATTCCGGTGAAGTTAAAACCGACCATTACGGAAGAAAAATTCCAAAACACGCACACGGAACTGCAAATATAGACAGACAAACTTCATCAACAAGACTAATAACGGATGCTACACTAAAGCTTTATGATGAAATAGTTGATAAAAAGCTATTGATAAGACGAGTTACAATAGCTGCAAACAATCTTATTCTTGAGAAAAACATTGAGAATAAGCAACACTATGAGCAGTTAGATTTATTTACTGATTATGATGAGCTTGTCGCAAAACGAAAAAAAGAAAATGCGGCACTTCAGAAGGAACGCAAAATTCAGGAAGCAATGATTGATATTAA
Organism: Ructibacterium sp.; assembly: GCA_045587405.1. Taxonomy (GTDB): domain Bacteria; phylum Bacillota; class Clostridia; order Monoglobales; family Monoglobaceae; genus Ructibacterium. The sequence goes on from JAZNCG010000163.1 coordinate 3,775, forward strand.
ATCCCGGTACGGAAAGAACTCAATTATAAAAGGCACTAACCTTCAGGAAGGTGCAACATCAATAGAAAGAAATAAACAAATCGGTGGGCATAAAGCCTGACCGATAAATAAGAATTTGACGAAGGTGTGAATGATGAAAACATTATATATGATTGGCGGCACGATGGGAGTGGGAAAAACAACCGTGTGCCAACAGCTAAAACGAGATTTACAGAATAGCGTATTTCTTGACGGAGATTGGTGTTGGGATGCAAGTCCGTTCCAAGTAACCGATGAAACAAAAGTAATGGTGACGAATAATATTTGTTACTTACTTAATAATTTTCTGAAGTGTTCTGCATACGAGAATATCATTTTTTGTTGGGTGATGCACGAGCAGAGTATTATCAATTCTATACTTGAGAAGCTGGATACACAGAACTGTGAGGTGAAATGCATCTCGCTTGTAGCGGATGAAAAGACTCTGTGTGAAAGATTGGCAATGGATGTAGAAAGAGGTATCCGTTCTGAAGATATAATTGAGCGAAGCATAGCAAGAATACCGATGTATCAAGCATTGGGTACCATTAAAATTGATACCAACGCCAAAAACGTGCCTATAATTGCCAATGAGATTAAGCTGTTGTAATACCGTCAAATTCCAATAGGTCGAACAGTTAGGAAAATAAGAATATGTAGGGAAGGCAACGACAATGAAAATAATCATTTATGGTTCTCAATATGGAACTGCCAAGCAATACGCAGAAGAACTCGCCAGAAAAACCAGTATTGATTTAAAAAGTTATGAAGATGTTACGGACATAAACCGCTATGACACAGTCATATATGTTGGCGGTCTGTATGCTGGCGGTGTTTTGGGAATGAAAAAAACACTTGCTAAAATGTCGCAATGTCAAAGCAAAAAGATTATCATTGCTACAGTCGGATTGGCAGACCCGATGGACACAGCGAATACCAATAGCATTAAAAACAGTATGAAGAGGCAACTCTCAAATGAACTGTATGAAAATGCACACATCTTCCATCTAAGGGGTGGAATAGACTATTCACGGTTAAGTTTTAAGCACAAAACAATGATGGGCTTGTTATATAGAAAAGCAGTCGGGTTGCCAGAAGAGAAAAAAACTGCAGAGGTAAAGGCTATGATTGAAACATATAATAAGAAAGTGGAATTCGTGGACTTTGATAGCTTAACTGCAATAGTTAATGACATCTAATCCGTCAAATTCCAATAGGTCGAACAGTTAGGAAAATGTAAATTTAACGAGGTGATTAAGATGATCGATATTACTGCTTGGATGGAAGACTTTTTACAAGCATTAAATGAAACCTTTGCAAACCGTGTATGGTTTGTTGGCCTGCAAGGTAGTTATGGTCGTGGCGAAGCTGGCGACAAAAGCGATATTGATGTTGTTGTTATTTTGAATGAATTGTCTTCCGCAGATATAAAAGTTTACAATGCTATGTTGGACACCTTGTCCCACAGAGAACTGATTTGCGGTTTTCTTTCAGGAAAAAAGGAAATTATGAATTGGGAGCCGTCGGACTTGTTCCAATTTTGCTATGACACCACACCCATCAAGGGAAGCCTTGACGAGGTGATGGCTATTGTTGACGACAGTGCCGTGAACCGAGCAATCAAAATCGGTGCCTGCAACATCTATCATGGCTGCGTTCACAATATGCTCCACGAAAAGAGCGACGATATTTTAAGAGGGTTATATAAATCGGCTTCTTTTGTTGTACAGGCAATTGCTTTCAAGCGAACAGCCAAATACATAAAACATCAAAGTGAATTGCGGAATATTGTTTCAAATGATGAAAGGGTTATCGTTGATACATTTCTTGATTTGAAAAATGGCGGAACGGTAGACTTCAACTTGATGTCAGAAACTTTGTTTGATTGGTCAAAGAAATGGATTGCTGATAATAATTGAGCAAATTCCAATAGGTCGAACAGTTAGGAAAATAAGAATTTGTAGGTGTGAATGATGAAAACTTTATATATGATTGGTGGCACTATGGGAGTTGGAAAAACAACTGTGTGCCAACAGCTCAAACAGGATTTACCGAATAGTGTATTTCTTGACGGAGATTGGTGTTGGGATGCAAA
>JAZNCG010000164.1:0-5488 GCA_045587405.1 Ructibacterium sp.
ATCTCCTCAGGGCATAGCAGTTGTTCTTGATATTCCGCCAAATGAGATAATCGAAAAAGAAACGGAAGAATTTGTTCTTATTTTAGATGGGGTGTCGGAACCTGGAAATTTAGGAACTATTATCAGAACAGCCGAGGCAGCAGGCGTTGGCAGAATATATTTGCTTTCGGGTTGTGCGGATTTATATAATCCTAAGGTTGTAAGAGCATCTATGGGTTCAATATTCAGAATGAAATTTTCTATTTGTGATAACTTGGATTGCTTAAAGAGTTTAATAAAATCGGACTATACAATTACGGCTACAAGTTTGTATGATTCGGTTCCTATATCTCAAGCTGTTAAAACGAAAAAAAGGGCACTTGTAATAGGCAGTGAGGCAAATGGTGTCTCCAAAGAGGTTATGGGGTATGCAACAGAGAGAGTTATTATTCCGATGAGCGGTAAAGTTGAGTCTTTAAACGCGGCTATTGCTGCGGCAATTGCAATGTATTTGCTCAAGCCATAGGAGGCGTTATAATGGGCCAGGATGAAAAATTATTATATAAAATTTGGTTGTCTCAAACTTGCGGATTTGAACCAAAGCGAATTTCTAAAGTTTTAGCCAAGTATGAAACCGCCGAGAAGGCGTTTCACGCAAACCACTATTCAATAGAGTTTTCTAAGTTAATTAAATTAGAAAATGTTTTAAAGATTAGGAATAATTTGGATAAAGCTAAAGAATTTTTAAGTGAGTGTGAAGATAAAAACATAAGCATCATTTCTATTGACGATGCTATATATCCAAATAGGCTAAAAGAGATTTCAAATCCACCTCAGCTTTTGTTTTGCAAAGGCGATTTTCCTGATTTGAACAATTTGGTAGGCATAAGCGTTGTTGGAACAAGAAGTTGTTCAAAAGAGGGAGAAAATATTTCTTACAGACTTTCTGAAAAGCTTGCTGAAAGCGGAATTGTCATAATCAGCGGTATGGCTCTTGGAATTGATGGTGCAGCACACGCGGGTGCTATGAGGGCAGGAGGAACAACAATTGCTGTCTTAGCAGGAGGCGTAGATAAAATTTATCCTATGGCAAATAAGGATTTATATGGGCATATTCAAAATTATGGAGCTATTATATCGGAAAGGCCGCCCGGTATGACAGGTAGAAAAGAGTTTTACAGCGAAAGAAACAGAATTATTGCAGGTTTGTCAAACGGGGTATTATTTGTTGAAGGGAAAAAGAAGAGCGGAACATCTATTACAGCGAAATATGCAACAGATTACAACAGAGATATATTTGCAGTTCCCGGAAAACCGACTGATGTATTGGCAGAACTTCAAAATGATTTAATAAGAGATGGGGCAAAGGTTGTAGTTGAATCTTTGGACATAATAGAAGAATATATAAGTAATTATTCAGAAATGTTAAATAAAGGCATTGAATTAAAGAGGGCGCCTTTGGTGGGCGGAAATGCCAATAAAAAAAATATTACTGATAAAACAATAATTCCCACGGAAGTTACTGAGAAAAAAGCGAAGTATAATGTTTTCTGGGATAATGAGTCTTTTAAAGACGAAGAAAAGATTGTCCTTGATTATTTGTTAAAAAATAATGGACAGGCAGCATTTGATGATATTGTAGAAAATTGTGACATATTGGCATCATCCCTTGGGGGAATGATGATTATATTACAGATGAAAAAAGCTGTTATGCAAAGTGCAGGCGGAATGTATATATTAAAGAATGATTGAATACTTTGTAGTAAATCATTCTAAAGTCAGGAGAGGATAAAATGGCTGAAGAAAAGGCTATAAAAACTAAAACCGGCAAAAAGAAATTGGTAATTGTGGAGTCGCCTACGAAGGTAGACTCTGTTAAAAAATATCTTGGCAGTGGATATTCAATAGAAGCGACTATGGGACATGTTAGGGACCTTCCTAAAAGTCAGTTGGGTATTGATATTGATAATGATTTTGACCCTAAGTATATTACAATCAGGGGTAAAGGCGATTTAATTGCAAAGCTCAAGAAAAAGGCAAAAAATGCTGACAAAGTATTTCTTGCAACTGACCCTGACCGCGAGGGAGAGGCAATTTCGTGGCATTTGGCAAATGTGTTGGGAATTGACCCGAATTCCGATTGCAGAATTACATTTAATGAAGTGACTAAGGATGTAGTAAAAGAGGCGATTAAAGAAGCAAGACCTATAAATATGGATTTGGTTGATGCTCAACAAACCCGTAGAGTGCTTGACCGTATAGTTGGATATCAAATCAGTCCGTTACTTTGGAAAAAAGTTAAAAAAGGACTTAGTGCAGGTAGAGTTCAGTCTGTTGTTGTGAGACTTATTGTTGAAAGAGAAAGAGAGATTGATGCTTTTCAACCTGAAGAGTATTGGACAATTGACTTAAAGCTTACAAATGATAAAGGCAAACTTCCTTTTATTGCAAAGTTTTATGGAACAGTTGATGGGAAAAAGATAAATTTATCCGATGAAGATGCGGCAATAGAAGTTGCAGAGTATTTAAAAAATGCAGAATATGAAGTGAGATCTGTGGTAAAAAAAGAAGTTAAGAGAAGAAGCGCCCCACCTTTTACAACAAGTACAATGCAACAGGAGGCTGCCCGTAAGCTTAACTTTACATCAAGGCGTACTATGATAGCGGCTCAGCAACTTTATGAAATGGGTTATATAACCTATATGAGAACAGATTCGCTGAGAATTTCTTCGGTTGCTCAAGCTGAAGCAAGAGGATTTATATCGGAAAAATATGGAGATGCTTTTGTGCCTAAAACTCCAAAAAATTATAGGGCAAAGAAAACTGCCCAGGATGCTCATGAGGCAATAAGACCAACTTCTTGTGCCAAAACTCCTGAGCTGGTAAAAGAAAAATTAAAATCGGATTTATATAAATTATATCGTTTGATTTGGCTTAGATTTATGGCAAGCCAGATGACAGATGCGATTCTTGATTCTGTAACAGCGGATATAGATTGCGGAGATAAGTATCTTGCTCGTGCAACAGGCTCGGATATTAAGTTTGCAGGATTTATGACATTATATGTTGAAGGAAAAGACGAAGATGAAGAAAAAGCAAGAAAAATTCCTAATTTAGAGGAAAATCAAAGATTATTACTTAAAGACCTTGCAACAGAGCAACATTTTACTCAACCACCATCAAGATATACAGAGGCATCTTTAGTTAAGACTATGGAAGAAGAGGGAATAGGCAGACCAAGTACCTATGCTCCCACTATTGCGACAATAACAGCAAGAGGATATGTTTCAAGAGAAGGGAAATCTCTTTATCCTACAGAACTTGGATGTATTGTAACAGATTTGATGAAAGAAAATTTTGAAGATATTGTAGATGTTGAATTCACTGCAAATATGGAAGATAAAATTGAAACTGTTGCGGATGGAGAAAATAACTGGAAAAATTTAATCAGAGATTTTTACGGACCTTTTGCAAAAACTTTAGCTGAGGCGGAAGAGAAAATTGGCAATATAGAAATTAAAGATGAGGTATCGGATGTAAAGTGCGATAAATGTGGAAGAATGATGGTTTACAAGCAGGGCAGATTTGGTAAATTCCTTGCATGCCCCGGATTTCCTGAGTGTAGAAATACGAAGGCGATTTCGGAAGAGCTTGATGCCCCTTGTCCTAAATGCGGAGGAAAGGTTGTAGTCAGAAAATCTAAAAAAGGAGCAGCCTTCTATACTTGTGAGAAATCTCCTGAATGCGATTTTATTTCATGGGAAGAGCCGACAAAAGAAAAATGTCCTGAATGTGGTAGCTCTATAATGAAAGGTAAACCATTTAAGCGTCGTGGCCCTGTAACTTATAAATGTTTTAATAGTGAGTGTTCCTATGTGCGCAAGCCTGAAAAGAAGAGATAGGATATTAATAAATAAAGGGTGTTTTGGAGTGCATACAGCATTTTGATACACCCTCTTGATTTTTAAATACAGATTGGAGAAATTATGATTTTAAAAATAATTGGAGCAGGTTTGGCAGGTTGTGAAGCAGCTTGGCAAGCGGCAGAACGAGGAATTTTAGTAGAATTGTATGAAATGAAGCCAAAGAAACATTCTCCTGCTCATAAAAGTAATGATTTTGCAGAGTTAGTATGCAGTAACTCGTTGCGTGCGGATGGTCTTGGCAACGCTGTAGGTCTTTTGAAAGAGGAAATGAGAAGGCTAAATTCGTTAATAATGAGTTGTGCTGATGCAACCAGAGTTCCTGCAGGCGGAGCACTGGCGGTAGACAGAGAAGAATTTTCAAAAATGGTAACAGATAAAATCCGTAACCATACTAATATAAAAATAATAGAAGAAGAGGTAACTCAAATTAATACTGATGAGTATACTGTTGTTGCGGCAGGGCCATTAGTTTCGGATAAATTATCGGAAGAAATTCAAAGGCTTACAGGAGATGAATATTTGCATTTTTTTGATGCGGCGGCACCTATAGTAAGCTTTGATAGTATCGATATGACAAAGGCGTTTAAAGGAGCCAGATATGGAAAAGGTGGAGATGATTACATAAACTGTCCTATGTCCAAAGAAGAGTATCTTAATTTTTATAAGGCTTTGATTTCTGCTGAGGCTGCACAGGTGCATGAGGGTGTAGAAAATCCAAAGGTATTTGAGGGATGTATGCCTATAGAAATTATGGCATCCAGAGGTGAGGATACTATGAGATTTGGTCCGCTAAAGCCTGTAGGACTGACAAATCCTTATGATGAGAGTAGACCATATGCTGTCGTTCAATTAAGACAGGATAATGCAGCTGGAAGTATGTATAATATAGTGGGATTTCAAACACATTTGAAATTTCCGGAGCAAAAGCGTGTTTTTTCTATGATACCCGGACTTGAAAAAGCAGAATTTGTACGATATGGTGTTATGCATAGAAACACCTATATTAACTCTCCTGATTTGTTGACATCTAATTATGCTATGCGAAAAAATAATAAAATATATTTTGCGGGGCAGATTACAGGTGTTGAGGGATATGTAGAATCTGCCGCATCAGGTTTGATTGCAGGAATGTCTATTTCTGCGGATATGTTGGGAGAAAAGCAGCCTGAGTTTTCCATAAAAACAGCGATAGGGTCTTTGGGTTTATATGTTTCTAACGAAAGTATAACCAATTTTCAGCCTATGAATGTTAATTTTGGTATTATGGAAGGATTGGGAGAAAAAATTAAAGATAAGAAGCTTAAAGCAGAAATGCTATCCGAAAGAGCCTTGAAAGAAATTGATGAATATATAGGGTAAGGCTTGTTAAGCTGATTGCACAGAAAAAACTCATAAGAAATAAGAAATCTCTGTTTATTCTTATGAGTTTTTTTAATTATATAAATCTGAATTATGCCTTGTGTGATACCAAGGCGATTTTTTTCTTTGAAATACCCCTATAATCCCTATAAAAATCCAACTTATCATATATAAAAAAAATCCGAAAAAATTCATTATAAAATTTTTATTAAGTTTCTTATCCT
>JAZNCG010000165.1:0-4451 GCA_045587405.1 Ructibacterium sp.
ACAGAAAAAGGCTTTCAGATATGATAATATGGGAGATAGCCACTATGATATATTAAGTGGTTTTCAAAAGTCAATTCGCGGCAGCGACCCTGATGCTGCGGTACATTATTTAGCAAGATTAGTCGCAGCTGATGATATGCAATCCATATGCAGAAGGCTTATGGTTATTGCGTGTGAAGATATTGGCCTTGCATATCCGTCTGCTATAACTATTGTTAAAGCTTGTGTAGACAGTGCTTTGATGTTAGGTTTCCCTGAGGCGAGAATACCGCTCGCTCAGGCGACGGTGTTGTTAGCAACTGCGCCAAAATCTAATTCAGCCTATATGGCTCTTGATAAGGCGTTGTCAGATATCAATAATATGGATACGGGTACAATTCCCAGACATTTACAAAACAAGCACTATGACGGCGAAGGAGATGTGATTAAGGGGCAGAATTACATCTATCCTCATGACTATCCCAATCACTATGTTAAGCAACAATATTTACCCGATGTAATCAAAGATAAGGTCTACTACGAGCCGGGTGATAATAAGAGCGAACAGATGGCAAAAGAATATTGGGATAAGATAAAGAAAAATGGTTAATTAAGAGTGATTAAAGTTGACAAGTAGCGGAAAATATGCTATTGTATAATATGCAAAAGTTTGTTTTTTTGACTATGATAAGGAGGTGGAGAAGAATGATTGATGAATGGTTTATTATTGAGCAAGCGAAAAAAGGCGATGCTCGTGCTTTTGAAATATTAATAGAGAAGCATCAAAAAAGGATCTTCTCCATCGCTTACAGAATAGCTGGAAATCAAGAAGATGCCGCTGATATGACTCAGGAAGTATTGATAAAAATATTTCGTAACATAAAGAAGTTCAAAGGCAAATCTAAATTTTCGACATGGCTGTACAGAGTTGCAACCAATACTTGCTTGGACGAAGTTAAAAAATTAAATAAACAAGTTGTATATTCCCTGCAGGAAGAAATAGAAACAGAGGATGGGAAAATCTCTGCTGAAATTGCTGATACTGCTATGACCCCTGAGGAAAGATTAGAACAAAGGGAAATACGCGGTGTAGTTAATATAGCAATTTCAATGTTAAGCGATGAACATAAAAAAATAATTATTTTAAGGGAAATAGAAGGCTTTTCGTATGATGAAATTGCTGCAATTTTAAAGTGTTCTGCAGGAACGGTTAAATCCCGTATAAGCAGAGCAAGAGAACAACTTAGAAATATTTTATTGAAAGATAAGGAACTTTTTTTAGATTATTTCGTCAAACTAAATGAGAGAGATAAATAAAAGTTTTTATTTTGTTTATATTAAATTATGAATTATGAAAGGAGGGGATACCGATGGGTGTGCTTGTAAGAGGTAAATATGATGAAATATCAGCTTGCGGGTTATGCGAAGAAATGCTTTTGGATTTTATATCCGAAAACGATGATGTGGAACAGCGGAAATGGATGGCAGATCATCTTAAAGAGTGTCCCTCCTGTATGGATAGTTATAGAGATGCAAGACATATGTTAGATGTTCTGAATAGGGAACCTGGACCAAAGTTGCCGGAGGGGTTCGGAGCAAATCTTCGCATGGGTATTATCAGGGAAGCATCTCGTATGCAACATGAGAGAACAGCAGGATTTTTTCATAAATTGGGTGCGGCTTTGGGTCCTGATGCTTGGGCGCGCAGATTTAAAGGTTTTGGAGAAGGCAGTGTCAAAGATAGATTTAACAACTTTTGGCGTCTGGGCGGTTGGAAGGTTATGGCACCTGCTATGGTTTGCTTAACTTTGACTATCGGTGTATTCGCGACGGGTATGTATGATGAATGGTTAGCTGCAGATGATGTGCTGATGTATGATTATGAAGTTTACGAGAGCGATGAAAAAGACTCTGTAGAGGAAGAATTCTTAAGGAAAAAGAATTTAGCAAAGAAAGCAAGTAAAGAAAAAAACAAAACAACGCCATCATTGGCGGATGAAAAAGAGAACTCGCTAAGTGGAAGCACGACAAAACCTTCTGTGTCGTCAACTCCAAAATCTACATCAAATGCTACTGCTAAAGCTACAACAAATGCTGCAACAAAAAATACTACAAGTTCTGCTAACAAGTCGTCTGTTGTAAGCAAAGGCCCTGTTAAAACGGCAACGCCGACGCCAAAGCCTACAAAGACGCCTACACCTGAGAAAGTTAAGAAATTTGAAAGTGGAAATAAAAATAACGCATATAGTTCGAGAGCTAATAATTATTCCACTGCAGGTCAAAATTGGGTTACTGCCATTAATGAACAGACTTTAGAGGAAAGAAAAAGAAGCATAGATGAACCTATAGGCAGAAGTGCTGGAGGAGGCAACTTCGATGAACGCTTTGAAAGCTATGTCTATAATTTAAGTTCTATGAATGTAGCAGAAGAGTCGGTTGAAGAAAGCGAGATAAATCCTTTTGATTATAAAGAAGGATTTATGTTCCGAGTAGACGACCCCGAAGCATATCTTCGTGAATATAAAAATAACCCTGAGCTTAATATAGAAGAATATGTTATTAAGGGAACGAATCCAAAGGATATAAATCAGGATAGCAGAGATGATGCGTTAGTGTTTAAGCTTACTCTTGATGAATGGGAAGAATTTTTAAAGTATTCTACAGAGTATGGTGTAATGGAACCTGAGTTGATTGAAATTAATGGCGAAAATCAAGAAGAAATCATTGTCATTTTGACAGGATACGGAGAGTAAACTAATGGAGAAGTTGTTACTGATAGATGGAAATAGTATTCTTAATCGTGCTTATTATGGCATAAAACCTTTAACAGCCCCTGACGGAACGCCTACTAATGCAGTTTATGGTTTTTTAAATATTTTATATAAGTATATAGAGGAAGAAAAACCTACGGCTATATGTGTTGCATTTGATGTTAAGGCTAAGACATTCAGACATAAAATGTATGATTTGTATAAGGCCCAGAGAAAGCCTGCGCCTGAAGATTTTATAGTACAGCTTCCCGTGATAAAAGAAGTTTTAGGCGCTATGAATTGCGCTTGTATTGAAAAAGAAGGATATGAGGCGGACGATTTAATCGGCACCGTCTCTTTGCTTTGTGAAAAACAAGGTGTAGATTGCAGAATATTAACAGGGGATAAAGATGATTTGCAGCTTGCTTCAGACAAAACCGTGATTAAGCTGGTTGTTTCTCGTATGGGGCAAACTTCTACAACGGATTATTATGCTAAAGATGTTATTGATAAATATGGTGTAACCCCAGAAGAGTTTATAGATGTTAAAGGGTTAATGGGTGATACCTCGGATAATATACCAGGGGTTAAGGGAGTTGGAGAAAAAACAGCCTTTTCTCTTATACAAAAATATCACTCAATAGAAGAAATATACAGGGATATTTCGGCTCTTGAGGTAACGGATTCGGTTAAGAAAAAATTAGAGGCTGATAAAGAGGCGGCGTTTTTAAGCAAAGAGTTGGCGACTATAGACAGAGAAGTTCCCAATGACTATGATTTAAAGGACTTTTCAATTAAAGAGCCTGATAAAATCAAACTTGCAAATATTTTTGCACGCTTGAATTTTAAGTCATTTCTAAAGAAGTTGGATATTGCAGATATTGAAGTTAAAACCATAGATACAATTAAAGGCAAATTGGTTTTTGCATCGGAAAATGATATTGATAGAATTATAGATGGAGCCAAGATGGTTTGCTTTGGGCGAGGCGAGAGCGGATATAATGATTTATACTTGTCTGTCGATGGGAAAGATGTATATTGTATTAAAGAGTGCAGCAAGAAAACTTTTAAAGATTTCTTTGAAAACGATTCAATAAAGAAGTGCGGATATAATATTAAGGAAGAGATACTCGGACTTAATAAAATTGATATTAAATTAGAGGGCGCTGAGTTTGATGTTATGATTGCAGCTTATCTGTCAGAGCCAACGCGCAGTAGTTATGACCTGCCAACATTATGCAGATTGTATCTCGGAAAAGAATTTACAGAGTCAGAAGAAAAGGTAGAGGAAGACGGACAGTTTGCCATGAATTTTGATGAATTGGCAACCGATGGGGTGGATTCTCAAAAATTGGCTGATAGAGTTGCGGCAATATATATGCTCTATGAGTATTTTGAAAATAAAATTGAAGATAACAACCAACACGAGTTGTTCTATAATGTAGAAATGCCGTTGGTTTATGTGTTGGCAGATATGCAAGAGGTTGGAGTTTATGTGGATAAAAACGCCCTTAAAGAGTTTGGGGTAACCATTTCAAAAAGGATAGAAGAGCTGACAAATGAAATATATAGTTTAGCAGGAGAGGAATTTAATATAAATTCTCCAAAGCAATTGGGAGAAATTTTATTTGAAAAGCTTGGTTTGCCGGGTGGTAAAAAGAATAAAACGGGTTACTCTACAAGTGTTGATGTTTTAGAAAAATTAGTTGATAAAAGCCCGTT